>CAMDHE010000007.1 GCA_945898095.1 Roseateles toxinivorans
GCGTCTTTGGTTCTGAAATGACCGGGCCCTATTACGAGTTTCTTGACGCTGGCATGTCAGTCGACCTGGCCAGCATCCAGGGTGGACAAATCCCGATCGAACCCGACTCATTTCGCTGGTTTCTTGCCGCGCCATCGGATCAGCGCTTCCTCGCCGATCCCTTGTTCCAGTCGCTGGTCAAAGCCTCGCGCAAGATCGATGCAGTCGATTTCAGTCAGTACGACATCATCTTCCTCGCCGGCGGCTGGGGGGCTGCGTATGACCTCGGCACCTCGGCGCTGTTGGGAGAAAAAATCAGCGCAGCCTGGGCCGCTGGCAAGGTGGTCGGCGGGGTCTGCCATGGTCCGTTGGGCTTGTTGCTGGCGCGCGACCGGGACGGAGCCCCCTTGGTCAAAGGCAAACATCTGACTGCGGTGACCGACCGGCAGGTTGAGCAACTCGGTATCCAGATCACACCGCAACACCCGGAGCGTGAGTTGCGCGCCGCTGGCGCCTTGTTCGAAAGTCGTCATGCTAGTTTTGAGCCTTTTGCCAACCATGTGGTGGTCGATGGGAAACTCGTCACCGGCCAGAACCAGAACGCCTCGGTCGAGGTCGCGCAGTTGATGCTGCTGGCCGCAGGCGGCAGAACCAAATGATGAAGACGAGACCTTCGATGAAATCGCGCAAAACTTTGACCATCACCGCTGTATTGCTGGGCGCCCTGGCTGTACTGCTCTACGTCAATCGCCTCTACGTGTTGCAGTACACGCTGGGCTGGCATACCGACCTGATGCATCCGCGCTCCGCCAATATCCCGGTGCCTTGGACTCAGGGACCCGAAAGCGCTGCCTTGCCGCCCGCGCAGCGCCCGCCGAACATCATCTTCATCATGGCTGATGACCTCGGCATCAACGATGTCTCGATCGATGGCGGCGGACATGGGAACGAAGGGGTACCGACACCGAACATCGATGCCATTGCGCGCGACGGTGTGCGCTTCGACCATGGTTATGCCGGCAGCTCGGTCTGTACCGTCTCGCGCGCGGCGTTGATGACCGGCCGCTACCCCTGGCGCTATGGCGTTGAATTCACGCCACTTCCGGGTGCGATGGGCCGGGTTGCGGGCAAACTTTTTGGCGATCCTGGGCGGCTTCATCCTGTCATCGTCGACATGGACAAGGCTGGCAAGGCCAAGGACTTCAACGACCTGGGCATGCCGGCGTCTGAACAGACAATCGCGGAGTTGCTGAAGCCGCGCGGCTATCACAACATCCACATCGGCAAATGGCATCTCGGCAGCACGGCGGAGATGCGACCCAACAACCAGGGTTTTGACGAGAGCCTGTTCATGGAGAGCGGCCTTTATCTTCCGGAGAACGATCCTCGGGTGGTCAACTCGAAACAGGATTTTGATCCGATCGACAAATTTCTCTGGCCGAATATGCGTTTCGGCGTCAGCTTCAATGCAGGCAAATGGTTTGAGCCCAGCAAATATCTGACTGATTACTTCACTGACGAAGCGGTCACCGCAATCCGCAAGAACAAGCACCGGCCTTTCTTCATGTATCTGGCGCATTGGGGTGTGCACACGCCGCTGCAGGCCAGCAAGGAAGATTACGACGCGCTCTCGCATATTCCTGACCATCGCCGGCGCGTCTATCTGGCAATGATCCGGTCTATCGATCGCAGCGTCGGGCGCGTGCTGAAGGCCTTGCGCGACGAAGGCCTGGAGGACAATACGATCGTCGTTTTCGCCAGCGACAACGGCGCCCCCAACTACATCGCTCAGCCCGATCTCAATCAGCCCTACCGGGGCTGGAAGCTGACGATGTTCCAGGGCGGCTTGCGCGTGCCCTATGTGGCGAAATGGCCAGGCCATATCCAGCCGGGTTTGCAATACAAACAGCCGATTTCCAATATCGACATGCTGCCCACCTTGGTCGCCGCAGCTGGAGGCCAAGTACCGACTGACCGGAAGATTGACGGCGTCAACCTGCTGCCTTTCCTGGGCCAGGGCAGTACAGCCAAACAAGCCGGTCGTCCGCTGTTCTGGCGCGATGGCCCTTATCGCGCAGTGCAGGATCAGGGTTGGAAACTGATCGAAGCGGTTCGGCCCAAGAAGGATTGGCTTTTCAACCTTGCCATCGATCCGACCGAAAAAACCAATCTCGCCGACAAGGAGCCGCAAAAACTGGCGCAATTGAAGGCGCTCATGCTGGCCCATCATGCCAAGATGCCGGCGCCACTTTGGGATACCTTCGTGGAAATGTCGATATTGATCGACAAGACCTCTGACCAGAAGCCTTTGCCGGAAGACGAATACGCTTACTGGTACAACTGAGGCTCATGAGAGCGACGCTGTATGGCTGGCATCTGTCCTATTTCACCGGCAAGGTGCTCTGCTACCTGCGCTACAAACAGATCCCTTTCGATCATCAGGCGGTGAATCTGTTGACCTTGGCCTGGCGCATCAAGCGCAGGACGGGTGAGTTGGTGATGCCGGTTTTGGTCACCGCTGAAGGCGAATGGCTGCAGGACTCCAGCCACATCATCGATCGGCTGGAAGAGGCCTTTCCAGCGCGACCGGTGATTCCATCGACACCGGTGCAGCGCTTTCTTGCCTATCTGCTGGAAGCCTGGGGCGATGAATGGTGGGTGCCGGTCGCGATGCACACGCGTTGGACCCATGCAGAAAATTACGCCTTGTTCGAACGCGAAGCCGGCGCCAGCCTGCTGCCGAAATCGCCCGCCTTTTTGCAGCGCCTGGCTGCTGCCAAGGTGGCAAAAGGTTTGCGAAGCTATTTGCCGGCGGTGGGCGTGCGCCCGGAGCAGTTCGACTTGCTCGACGCCTGGACGGTCGACATGCTCGACCTGCTGGAGCGGCATTTCGAGCAGCAGCAATTTCTCTTGGGCGCCCGTCCTTCGCTGGGAGACTTCGGCTTGGTCGGCACGATGTATGGCCACCTCGGTCGTGACCCCTGGCCGGCCAGGGAGTTGGTGGGGCCGCGCCCGCATCTTCGAGCCTGGATCGACAGAATGGCCTCGCCACAATCGCTGCCTGACGTCGGGCATGACGGGGACCAGCTAGCACCGACCTTGCTGCCGATTCTGCGCAAGATTTGCAGCGAGTTTTTGCCGCTTGTCGAAGGTATCAACCAGCAGGTCAGGGCGCTGCTGCCCCAATGGCCGAGCGGGAAAGTCTTGCCACGCCGCCTGGCCGATGTTGAGGTCAGGCTGGGCAATGGCGTCTTCCGGCGCGCCGCTTTGCCTTACACGCTCTGGATGGTGCAGCGAGCGCTGGACTGCTACCGGGTCATGACGCTGGATGAGCAGGAGAAGTTGCGCGAATTCTTGGCTACAGTCGGCGGCTTGTCCTGGCTGACACTCGAGTTGCCGCGCTTGCAGCGGCGCGGCCTGCGGGTATTTTTTGAATGAGGGAATTTCGATGAAGATGGAAGTCAATCGTTGGTCCCGGCAAATCATCGTCGGTGTCTTGCTGATTGCTAGCTTGGCCGTTTGGTTTGGTTGGAGCCATCGTCCCGGGCGCGGGGTGCAGGGCGAACGGCTCAGCTGCGAATTGCCGGCACAGAAGGTAAATTCACCTCATGCGGGCATGCAATGGGTGCCTGGCGGCAGCTTCGAGTTGGGCGACAGCGTCTATGCCGAAGAGCAACCCTTGCAGGTCACCAAGGTCGATGGTTTCTGGATCGACCGTACCGAAGTCACCAATGAAGAATTTGGTCGCTTCGTGAAAGCCACCGCTTATGTCACGGTGGCCGAACGCGAAGTCGATGCGATGACTCACCCGGAGCTTCCTGCCGATATGCGCAAAGCGGGTGCCGTGGTTTTCGTGATGCCGGAGGCGATCCAGGGCAAAAGCGACATCACCCAATGGTGGCGATATATCCCCGGCGCCCAATGGCGCCATCCGGGCGGGCCGCAGACTTCAATCGACGGCCGTGGTGCTTTCCCGGTCGTGACGGTGACGCTTGAAGACGCAAGAGCTTATGCCAAATGGAAGGGCCGCATGTTGCCCAGCGAAGCGCAATGGGAATGGGCGGCAAGGGCGGGACAGTCCAAGGCGGGGATGGACCATGAGCAACCGGCGCAGGCCAATACCTGGCAAGGTCTGTTTCCGGTCGCCAATTCAGGCCAAGACGGTTTTCTCGGTTTGGCGCCGGTCGGCTGCTATCAACCGAATGCACTCGGGCTCTTTGACATGATCGGTAATGCCTGGGAACTCACGACCGATGCTTGGCGGCCAAACCATAGCCAGCCTGTGATGGCTGAACCTGACCAGATGCCTTCCGGAATGGCGGCAATGGGTGGAGCGCAGCGAGTGATCAAGGGCGGATCGTTTCTGTGCGCGCCGAATTTTTGTGCCCGCTACCGTTCCGGCTCGCGCCAGCCACAGGACGAAGACCTCGGCGCCAGTCATTTGAGCTTTCGCACCATCCTGATCGCACCCGGACCATGACGATGTTCCGGCGTTTGCTGCTGCTCTTGCTATTGCCTTTGCTGATCACTGGCGGGTTGTTGTACAGCCATGCCGAACAAATCGTGCTGGGTGCTGAAGCCTATATCTATGGCTATCCGCTGGTGATTGTCGATGTGACCCGAGCTGTTGCCGCGCAGACTATTGGATCTGAGTCTCATTTGACCCGGGTGCGCCGCTTCCCCGACGCCAGCTTCAAAGGCGTGGTCAGGCCGAATGTAGACACGCTCTACACCACAGCCTTCATCGACATGGCGCAAGGGCCTTGGGTTTTCGAGATGGCGGCCAATGATCAGCGCTATGAGTTGATGCCCTTCATGGATGCCTGGACCAATGTCTTTGCCGTGCCAGGCACAAGGACCAGCGGCAGCGCAGGCGGGCGCTTCCTGCTGGCTGGGCCGGGTTGGCAGGGCCTGGTTCCGGATGGACTGACCCTGTTGCGGGCGCCGACGCAAATAGTCTGGTTGCTCGGCCGCACACAGACCAATGGCGTCGCCGACTATCCTCTGGTACACCGCTTGCAGGACGCTTTGAGCTTGCGCTCGCTGGCCGATTGGCAGACCGGCCGAAAGATCGAAAATGTAGAACCGACCCGACTGGTGCCGCAGCAGCCACCCTTGCTGCAGATGCAGGGCATGGGAACCGTGGAATTCTTCGACCGCCTGGCCCGCTTGATGGTGGGGAATCCACCAGCCGAAGCCGATGGCCCGATGCTGGTGAAGTTGAAGCGTCTGGGGATTGCGCCAGGCCAAGCGCCGCAATGGGGGCTGCTCGACCGCTGGAGCGTCAGCCTGGGGCGCTGGATCGCCGATTGGACGGTGGCCAAGGAGTTGAAAAAGCCCCGCGACCTGGTGCATGGCTGGTCAACGCCGCCAGCGCAACTGGGTCAATATGGCAGCTTCTACAACACCCGTGCGGTAGTGGCGATGGTAGGCCTGGGTGCCAACCTGCCGGCCGACGCGATGTACCCGAATACGCGCGTTGACAGCCAGGGACGGCAGTTGCAAGGTGATCACCAATACCGTCTGCATTTCGAAGCTGACCAGTTGCCGCCGGTGAAGGCCTTCTGGTCGCTGACGGCCTATGGTGCCGATGAGTTCCTGATCGCCAACCCCTTGTCCCGCTATGCGCTGGGCGACCGTGACCCGCTGCAGTTCAATCCCGATGGCTCACTCGACCTCTGGGTCCAGGCCAACTCGCCGGGACCGGCACGCCAATCAAATTGGTTGCCGGTCAAAGCGGGCGAATCCTTCTTGCTGAACGCCCGGCTTTACTGGCCGAAAGAAGCAGCTTTGAACGGCCAGTGGGGCATGCCGGCAGTAGAACGAGTCGACTGAACCGGTCACTCAAAATCTATCGTCAGACAGGGCAAGGCCTGGTCGAAGTTCGAGCGCCATTGCTCGCCAGCTTGCACCGGCCAGGCATCGGTCCAGGTACCGGTGGTGACGATGTCGCCCGCGACAAGATCTGGTGTGCCGGGGCAAGAGCGCAACTCATTGAGGAAATGCAGCAAAGCGCGCAGCGGACTGTCCAGCACATAGGAGGCGCGCCCGGTTTCAATCAGTTCACCGTTTCTGGACAAGTCCAGGCAAGAGCCAGCCAGCAGATGATGCAGTTGCTCTGCGTTGCCGGCCAGATCGGCGATCGGCAACTTCTTGCCGACCAGCAACTTGCCGTGCAGACCACCGTCGGCGACGGTTTGCGCGGGTACGAATTTCCAGTCGGGTAGGTGCGACTGAACGATCTCAAAACCCGGCGCGATCCACTCCAGAGCCTCGAACAAATCCTCCAGGCTGGCATGCTGGCGCGGTGTCGCCTTGAAACCGAACACGACCTCGGGCTCGATCCTCGGTTGGCTCAGGTGGGCCAGGGAAATCCGGCCGACGCCTTCGCATTCAGTCACGCTGCTGTCCCACATCGAACCCCAGATCGGGGCGAACACCTGGTAGCGGGACCAGATCGTGCGGTTGGTGAAACCGATCTTGAAGCCACGCGGTATCTCGCCGCGCGCAATCCGCAGCCTGCGCACTGCCAATGCGGATTGATAGGCTTCAGGCAATGCACCAAAATCGGCGCGCAAGACCGGCCATTGTTCACCGCTGTCGCCATATGCGATCAGTTCCTGGGGTGTCAGCATTGAAGTCTCCTGAATTTTGGGACGGTTGTGCCAGCGCCTCGCTTATGGCTTGGCCGCGCTCGCTGCGGGCAGGGGCCGCGGCGCGGTGACCTGGACATCGATCTTTCCAGCCACCGATTGATAAGCTGATTTTTCAGCGAGTTCAAGCAATTTCTCGGCCAGCATTTCGCCGGGAAGATGGCGGCCGACATCGGCCGATTGTGAATCGGGATCGTGGTATTTGACGTTGTCAAACTGAGGCTTGCGCGACAGCACGGTCAGGCTGGCCGCATCGATTGTGATGCGCTCGAAATAGAGGTACGGCGCAACATAGGTCGACGCATTGCCGGTCTCACCGGTGCGCGGATTGATGGTCCGGTCCGGGCCTGGCGTATCGCCGGGCAACTGGGTAATTCCGCTGTCTAGAAACTGGATCGACATACTGGCCAGTGGTTGGACATAGACGCCGATGCCGCCCAGCTTGGTTCCCATGCCTTTGCGTTCGAAGCTCACGTATTTGGGCAGCAAAGCCTCGATGCGGGTCCATTGCCGCCGGTCCGGTATTGGACGCAGATGGTCGATCAAGGCTTGCAGCAGCATCGCATCGCGCTTGGCACCCCAAGAATCGTCGAGCTTTTGGCGCATCGCTGCATCGGGTTCCCAGACCAACAGCACCCGTTCTGCATCGGGCTCAACCGATTCAATCGCCCGGTCAAGACCGCGTAACAAGGTCAGATTGAGCGCCTGTCCCGCGATCGGCAATACGCCACGGTCCACCGGCTCGAGATGGCTGCCGGTGCCGGACTTCTGCCGCGAAATGCTGACTTGGTCGCCGACTGCTGCCAGCAAGGCGATCACCGGCTTGCCGGGCGCTTGAGCCATGGCGCTGGTGCAAATAAAAAACAGGCTGGCAAGCATGGCTTGGCCGGGGAATTTGTTCAATTTGTAAAGTCCTCCGTGTTCGATTATGCCGAGCGCTTTTTCTGCGGCTGGCGTTGCCCTGCAGATTGTCGCCTTCAGGGTTCTGGATGGTTGCAGACATTTTTGCGCATTGGCGCGCGGCATCTTGTCATTCGGGTTTACATGAAGGAAAAATCGAAGCCGAGGGCTCGATACTGGAGCGCTGAAAAACATTGGTGATGATCCAGAGATACAAGCCAAGAGTCGCAAGGCTCATTGCCGCTTTTTGGCAAGAATTTGATGCCAGAGAATCCGGAACGCCCAGCCTTGACAGGCTTTGGGCCTTGCTCGCTTGAATTGATTTTTGAACCCGGATGATAGAAGTGAATGAACGAAAAATTGAATCCACAGCAGGAGAGACCATGACCCATTTCAAGCAAAGCACCATCGATTCCAACCGGGCCGGCAGATTGTTGCTGGCAGCATTGCTGGCCATCGTCCCGCTCGGCCAGGCTTGGGCCCAGGCATGGCCGGCCAAACCGGTCAATATCGTCGTGCCTTTCCCGCCCGGCGGGGGGACTGATGCCTTTGCACGACCATTGTTTGCGGTCATGAGTCGCAATACCGGCAAACAGTTCTTGATCGACAACAAAGGGGGGGCAGGGGGAACTGTTGGCGCAGGTGTCGCAAGCCGCGCCAGCCCCGATGGGCACAACTTCTTCATGGGAGCCGTGCATCATGCGATTGCTCCGTCGATGTACCCAAGGCTCGACTACAACATCGAGACTGACTTTGTGCCGGTTGGCCTGATTTCCAGCGTGCCCCAGGTGATCGTCGTGAATCCGCAGCGTGTACCCGAGACCGACTTGAAAGGCTTGATCGAGTATTTGCGCAAGAACCCCGGCAAGCTGAATTACGGATCGGCCGGCAATGGCACCTCGCACCATCTGGCGGGTGAACTCTTCAAGTTGCAGACCCAGACCTTTATCACCCATATTCCGTACCGTGGCGCAGGTCCAGCGCTGCAGGACCTGATTGCAGGTCAGGTGGATTTGATGTTTGACGGCCTCGGATCATCGGCGGCTCATATCAAGAATGGGCGGATCAAGGCTCTGGCAGTCGCTTCTGAAAAAAGAGCGCCAGGCTTCGCCGATGTCCCATCGTCAGTTGAAGCCGGTTTGCCGAGTTATCAAGTGGCAACCTGGTACGGACTCTGGGCGCCCAAGGGCACGCCACCTGCCTTGATCGAACAGATGCAAGCCGAGATGAAGAAAGCCCTCAACAGCGAAGAGCTGAAGGCCAGTTGGGCTTCTCTTGGCGCCAATCCACCCAATCTGTGGGGTCCGGACTTCGGCCGCTTTGTCGGCAGCGAAATCAAGCGCTGGGCCGAGGTGGTGAAGACCTCGGGTGCCAAGTTGGAATGAGCGGCATGCTTAGGGATGCTCTGCATCGATCCGTCTGAGAAGAGGGATTTTGCGGGTCGGAGCGTCTGTTTGACTGGGTAGCGTCAAGACCCTGGAGCCTTGCAGCGCCTGATTGAAGCAAGAACCCGGGTTTTGACCGCAGGCAAGCTGCTGCCAGGCAGTCTGCACAAAGCGCCCAAGCTCACCAGTTCGGTTTGCGCTTGTCGATGAAAGCCTGCACGCCTTCGAGCGCGCTGTCGTCCATCATGTTGCAGGCCATCGTTCGGGTGGCATCGGCATAAGCTTCGTTGATCCCGAGCTCAAGCTGCCGATAGAACAGCGCTTTTCCAAGCGCCAGCGCGACGCGCGGTTTGGCCGTGATCGACTCGACCAGCGATGCCACTTCGGCTTCGATGTTGTCAGCAGCCACCACGCGGTTGATCAATCCCTGGGCGCGGGCCTCGTCGGCCGAAATAAATGCGCCGGTCACCAGCATTTCAAAAGCTGCTTTGCGGCCCAGATTGCGCGACAGGGCGACGCTCGGTGTGGCACAAAACAACCCGAGGTTGACGCCGCTGACCGCAAAGCGCGATTCAGCCGAGGCGACCGCCAGGTCGCACATCGCCACCAGTTGACAGCCGGCCGCAGTGGCAATGCCTTGCACTTGCGCGATCACCGGTACTGGCAAAGCCTGCAAGCTCAGCATCATCCGCCCGCATTGCGCGAAAAGACGCTCGTAATATTCTTTGGAAGGCGCAGCGCGCATTTCCTTCAGGTCATGGCCGGCACAGAAAGCCCGGCCCTGGGCCTTGATCACCAGCAGCCTGGCGTCATCGTTGCAGGCAATCGCGTCGAGCTCGAGTTGCAGCGCGTCAAGCATCGCTTCCGACAGGGAATTGAATGCCTGCGGCCGGTTCAGCGTCAAGGTGATCACGCCGCGTGAATCCTGGCTGCGCAAGAGCAACGGGTCTTCGGTTGTCAACATAGCGAATGCTCCTGTTTCAGTGGCTGCCTGATGATGCCATGCATTGCCGTCGGACTTCCAGCTCGGTCCCGGCTAAATAGCCACAGGCGCTTGCTGGTGCACCAGGTAACGGGTGATGACGCTGACCAGATGGTCGCGCAATTGCGGTGAGTTCAAGGGGCGACCCAGGGCCTGAAAGCTGCCAGCGATCGCCAGGTAGAACAAAGCGGCCAGTTCCTTGGCTTTCTGGGCATCGCCGGTCAGTTGCCCGAAGCGCTGCTCAAACAGATCCAGCCGGCCCTGGTCAACCTCGGCCAGCATCTTCGCCAAGGCCGGGTCGCGTCGACCCAAGCCGCGCAAAGCCAGTTCGAAGCGGATGTCTCGCAGATCTGCATCAGCCTTTGTCAATGCGGCTTCGAGCAGTTGCTCGAGGTCAACCTTGGGGTCGCCACTGGACCCCGATTGAAGCCGCAGGTTCAGGGCCAGTTCACGTTCGCGCCAGCGCGTCAATAAAGCTGCGATCAAGGCCGGATGGTCGGTGAAATGCCAATAGAAACTGCCTCTTGTCACGCCCAGGCTGTCGGCGATCACCAGCACACGGACATTGTCGAAACCACCTTCGGCCACCGCATTGAAGGCCGCGTCGAGCCAGTCGTCGCGGTTCAATTTGGGTGTCTCGGAACGCTTCTTGGACTTCGTGGGCTTGCTGGTTTGAGTCATTGCTTGGCTGGACAGGGTCCACCGGAATTCAAGTCGATGCGGGTTTATTCGTGAATCGGACAAGTTTCGAACAAACAGGACTGTATGGGCATGCTACATTTTGACCGCAAACACTGCTGCATGGGAAATTTTCATGCGAAGTTTTTCAAATTAACGAGATCCAACTTTTTACACGCTGCTGCAAGCTTCTATTACCCGAGATCGCCATGAAGCCCACTCATCCAACCGCTTCAAGATTGCTGGCCTGCAACTGCGCTCGGTCCTGGCCTGGCAGGAGGGCGGCGGTGATTGCTGTCCTGGAACAAGGGACAGGATGTCGCTGAAGTCCTGGCTGATGCCCGCCATCTCGCAGCGCCTGCTGTCGCGAGAACGCTTGCTGCGCTTGAGGGCCAAGGCCGAACGCCAGCGCTTGGCCGCCGGCAAACCGCATCAGCTGCATTACTTCCACCAGGCGGATGACCCCTACAGCGCCTTGACGGCAGCTGTCTTGCCGCAGATTCTGGCGCGCTATCAGGTCGAGTTGTTGCCCCATGTTGTCGGAGCACCGCCCGACGCTTCCGCGCCCGACCGGGATCGCCTGATTGCCTACAGCCGCAGAGATGCGCAGCTTCTGGCCATGCATCGTGGCTTGAGCTTTGAAGATCCCGGCAGTCAACCAACAGCCCGGGCGGTCGAGCAGGCCAAGGCCTTGCTGGTTGCGGCGGCCTTGTCCGGGCGTTTTGCCGAGCAAGCTGGTCCGGTTTCGGCCAGGCTATGGCATGGCCTTGGCGAGCAAGAACAGATTGCAAGCGGGGCCAATGCGGAACAGGTCAGCACCCATCTGCAGCAGGCCAATGCCTTGCGCCAAAGCCTTGGGCATTACCTCGGCGCGATGTTTTACTACGCCGGCGAATGGTATTGGGGCATCGACCGCTTGGGGCATCTGGAGCGCCGCTTGCAGGCTTTGGGAGCGCAGCGCGAGGGGGTGAGTGGGCTGTTGTTCGAAGCCGACCGCGATCTGGAAGCGCCAGTGGCGGTGACAAACCCGCCAACGATTGACTTCTTTTTCTCACTTCGCAGCCCTTATTCGGCGATCGCCGCGCCCAGGGTTTTGGCGCTGGCACGCCATACCGGCGCCAAGGTACGCCTGCGCTATGTGCTGCCGATGGTGATGCGCGGCCTGGCCGTGCCGGCAGCCAAGAGCAGTTACATCGCCAGGGATACGGCGCGCGAGGCATTCGACCGCGGCATCAAGTTCGGCCGTCTGAATGATCCGCTCGGCCGGCCGACATTGCGTGGCTTGGCCCTGATGGCTTATGCCGAGAAAGCCGGGCAAGGGCCCGAATATCTGTTGTCTTTCATGCAGGGCGTTTGGGCCGAAGGTCTCGACGCGGGCAGCGATCGCGGGTTGCGCCGCATTGCCTTGCGCGCCGGTCTCGATTGGGAGGCTGCAAAGCTTGCCCTGCAGGATGAATCCTGGCGCGAAGTCGCCGAAGCGAATCGACTCGAAATGCTTCAACTGGGGCTGTGGGGCGTACCTTCATTCCATGTCCGTGATCAAATCGTCTGGGGGCAGGATCGCCTCTGGGCGGTGCAGCAGGAATTGCTGGCCGCAAAACCTGATTCAATGGATCCGCCATGATCATCAAATTCATCAAATTTCTTTGCCTTGCGGCCTATGCGCTGGCGCTGGGGCATCTGGCCGGCCTGCTGCCCGAAGACAGCTTCAGCCTGACGCCGCTGATCGCCGTCCTGCTCTTGGCCATGCACTCGGTTGAACTACTGCTGATGTTCAAGCATGTGCGTCTTTACCGCGGGCCGCTGGCGGTCAGCATCCTGTTGACCCTGCTGTTCGGCGTGCTGCATTGGATGCCGCTGGCCAGGCAAGCGCGAAAAGCCGAATGATCAAATTCTCCATTTCAGTCCTCGCCCTGGCGCTGGGGATTTCAGGTCCGGCCCAGGCCGCCCCGCAAGCAAGACCGAATATCGTTGTGCTGCTTGCCGACGATTGGGGATTCAGTGATGTCGGCGCTTTTGGCGGCGAGATCGAGACGCCGAATCTGGATGAGCTGGCGCGGCGCGGCATGAGATTTTCGAACTTCCATGTCAGCGCTTCCTGTTCGCCGACGCGTTCGATGCTGCTGACCGGAGTCGACAACCACCGCAACGGCGTTGGCAATATGCGCGAGACGATTCCGCAATCGCATATGGGGCAGCCCGGTTATTTGAGTGTCTTGAACACCAATGTCGTGACCGTGGCGACCCGCTTGCGCGACAGTGGTTACCGCACTTATGCCTCAGGCAAATGGCATGTCGGCAAGGAAATCCACAACCTGCCGCCGGCGCGTGGTTTCGACCGCTCGATCGTGATGGGCGACAGCGGTTCTGACAACTGGGAAACTGGCAAGCGCTACCTCGACCTGACCGACAAGGTCTACTGGTACGAAGACGGGCGTGAAGCGGTCATGCCGACCGAGTATTACTCGTCGAAGTTCTATGTCGACAAAGCAATCGACTACATCAAGTCGGGCAAGGCAAGTGGCAAGCCGTTTTTCGCCTATGTCGCATTCCAGGCCAACCATATCCCGATGCAGGCTCCGCCCGAGTTCATCGCCAAATACAAGGGCCGTTACAAGGACGGCTGGGCGGTGCTGCGCCAGCAGCGTCGCGACAAGGCTGCAGCAATGGGTCTGGTGCCCAAGGACATGCCGATGCAGGCGATGAGTACGACGACTGACTGGAACAAGTTGTCCGCAGCAGAACAGGCTTACGAGGCCAGGCGCATGGAAGTCTATGCGGGCATGGCTGACGCGATGGATTTCCATGTCGGGCGCCTGATCTCACATCTGAAAGAGACCGGCGAGTACGACAACACCGTCTTCGTCTTCCTGTCTGACAACGGCGCCGAAGCCACGGACCCCTATGCCTCAAAGCTGGCCAGCTGGTGGCTCGACCGCGAGTACAGCCGCGACATTGACCGCCTGGGTGGCAAGGGGGCATACAGCGTGATCGGGCCGAGTTGGGGCAGCGCCGTTGCGGCACCGCTGGCAACCTACAAGTTCTATGCCGGCGAAGGGGGCATCCGCGTGCCCCTGATCATCTCGGGCCTGCCCGGCATGGCGCAAAACCAGGTCCATGCCAGCCTCGCCCATGTCAACGACATCACGCCGACCCTGCTCGAACTGGCGCAAATCGAGCGTCCGGGCGCAAGCTACCAGGGCAGGGCGGTCGAGCCCTTGGTCGGGGTCAGCCTGCTGCCGGTGCTGCAGGGCAAGGCCCGGCGAATCCATTCACCCGATGAAGCCATCGGCCTGGAACTCTCGGGCAACCAGGCCTTGTTCAAGGGCGACTTGAAGCTGCTCAAGAACATCGCGCCGGTAGGCGATGGGCAATGGCATCTTTATGACTTGAGCGTCGATCCGGGCGAGACCAATGATCTGCAGGCTGTTCTTCCTGAAGCTTTCAAGGCGATGCAGGAAGACTATGCCGCTTATGCCAAGGCCAACGGTGTGCTGCCGATGCCCGAGGGCTACGACCCGATCCGGCAGGTTTTCATCAACTCATTTCTGAATGTCTATGTGCCACGCTACGGTTTATCGGCCGGCTTGCTGGTGGCCGGCTTGCTGGTCTTGACCCTGGTCCTGAGGCGGCGAAGAAAAAAATGAGTGGCTACCTGGCCAGCCCCTGGCCTTGTGAAGATGGTGGACCAGAACGACTGCAAGCGCCGCGCAGCGGTGCAGGCCTGGATCTTCGCCCCGGCGAAAAGCTTCAATGCGTGACCCGCAACACCTTTTTTTCCACCATGACTTTGCTCGGCGCTCCCGGCGAGGTCTATTTGCTGACCCATCAGGCGCTGCGCGCGCGCATCGGCCTGCCGACCAGCGCCCGGGTCGAATTGATCGACCCCCTGAGCTTGCGCACGCTTTGCCATTCCCCGCGCTTGGCCGGCGGGCCCATGTGGCCCGGCGGCATGGCGATCCATAACAACGGCAGCCTTTATGTTGTCTATGGCCGTTACGCCCATCAACTTGACCGGGCTTGTGCCCCGCTGGCCAGCTTCAAGCTGCCGCTCGACCAGGCTTACAACTCCTTCGTCATCCTCGACAACGGCCTGATCGTGACGAAGAACTTGTCTGACAGCCGGCCGGCGCGCCTGACCTTGCTTGATCCGGCCGGCCTGAAGCCGGTCTGCGCCGACATCGATTGCCCCGAACCCTCGATCGCGCGACTCAGCGCCAGCGGCAATACGGTCTATGTCGTCGGCGTCCGCTCGATCTTTCGCTATCACTGGGCCGAGTCGGCCCAGAGTCTGGTGCGGGATGCCGGCTGGCGCCATGATTACATCGGCAACAGCCAACAAACCTATGGCTGGGACGTCGTGCTTGACGGACACAATGCCTGGTTCATGGACAACGGCCTGCATCGCTATTTGCACCGGATGATCAAGGCCGGCGTCAGCCGCACGGCCAACCGTTTGATCCGGGTGTCGCTGCGTGACGCCGCTGACCATCAGGCTGTGCCGGTCAGCGGCTTGGCCGGCGGCAGCATCACCAATCCGCCGCTGGTCGATGTGCAACGCCGGATCGTCGTCGGCTATGACTCGGCCAACTGTGTGCTGCAGGCCTGGCGTTTTGATGCCTATGGCGGCGAACTGCAAGCGCTGTGGCGCAAGACCGGTTTTGGCTGCGCCAGCCACATGATTCTCTATCCCGACAGTGGCGAGTTGGTCATCAACGATTACCAGCGCCATGGCGAAGAACTGGTGCTGCTGGCGATCGAATCGGGCCTCGAGTTGGGCCGGGTGCGCAGCGGCGGCCTGATGCAGGGCGTGGTGTTTCCCAGCCCGGGCTGGGGGCGTGATTTCTACTGGTCCTCGATGGGACGGTTGGCCCGGGTCTTCGTCCAATGAGTCAAACAATCCTGATCACCGGAGCCGGCAGCGGCATCGGCCGCGACGCAGCCCTGGCGCTGGCAGCGCGCGGACATCGCGTCATCGCCACCACTTTCACCGCGGCACAGGCCCTGGAAATTCGCCAAGAGGCACAGGCCAGAGGGCTGGCGCTGGAGTCGTTCAAGCTCGACATCACGCTGTCTGCAGACCGGGACTTGCTGCTGCCCTTGACGCTCGATGTCTTGATCAACAATGCCGGCATCGGCGAATCGGGCTCGCTGGCCGAGGTCGATGTCGACCGCATCCGGCGCATCTTCGAAGTCAATCTGTTCGCGACGCTGGAGCTGACCCAGGTCGCGCTGCGCGGCATGATCGCGCGCCGTTGTGGCAAGGTGCTGTTTGTCAGCTCGATCGCCGGGCGTTTGCCAATGCCCTTTTTGATGCCATATTCGATGAGCAAGTTCGCGCTTTCCGCGGCCGGTGCCGGGCTGCGTGCCGAGATGGATCAGCTTGGCTGCCAGGTGCAGATCGCCTTGATCGAACCGGGCGCGATCCGCACCGGTTTCAACCAGCAGATGACGGCCAGCAAATATAGCTGGATGGGCGCAGACAGTTATTTCAGCGCCCAGACCGCGCAGTTGAAAGCACGCGAAACGCGGGTCTTTGACTTGCTCGAAGCGCGCAACACCGATTCGATCGTGGCCCAGATCATCCGCGCGGCTGAAGCGAAGCGGCCGCGGCTGCGCTATGTCGCACCCTGGATACAAGGGTTTTTTGTTCGTATCGCAAGAATTTTTGGTGTTTGAATTGAAGAGCAGGACGAATCATGAAACTTAAGAAATGGCTTTTGAGTCTGCTGGCAATCTTGTTGTTGCTGGCGCTGGCGGCCTATGCCTTTCGCGCGCCCTTGGCGGTGGCGATTGCCGCAAGAATGGCGCCAAAAATGATGTTGGCCAACGCCGAGGCCGAACTGCCTGACGGCCTGCATGCCGGGCTATGCGGCGCCGGTTCACCGATGGCCACCAACGATCGCAACGGACCTTGCACTCTGGTGCTGGCGGGCAAGCGCTTGTTTGTCTTCGACGCCGGCAGCGGCGGTTCCCGCACGATCGGCAGGATGGGATTCAACCAGGGCAAGATCGAAGCGATCTTCCTGACGCATTTCCATTCCGACCATATCGACGGCCTGGGTGAATTGATGCTGCAGCGCTGGCTGGCTCAATCGAATTCGCAACCCGTCCCGGTTTACGGCGCGCCGGGCGTCGACCAGGTGGTCGGTGGCTTCATGCAGGCCTATGGTCAGGATCAGCATTACCGCGTCACCCATCATGGCGCCGAGTTGGTGCCTCCGACTGGTTTCGGCGGCCAGGCCAGGCCCTTTGTGCTTGACGACAAGGGGCGGGTCGTGGTGCTCAAGGATGCCGATCTGGAGATCGTTGCGTTTCTCGTCGACCATGGCCCGGTGCACCCCTCGGTCGGATACCGCATCAGCTACAAGGGTCGCAGCCTGGTGATCAGCGGCGACACGAAGAAGTCAGCGGCAGTGCAGCGCGAGGCCCAAGGGGTCGACCTGCTGATCCATGAAGCGATGTCGATGCCGATGATGGCAATCCTGCAGGACGGCGCGACCCAGGCCGGCCGCCCCAAGCTGCACCAGTTGATGATCGATGTGATGAATTACCACAGCTCACCCGAAGAAGCGGCCGAAACCGCGCGCGATGCCAAGGTGGGCTACCTGTTGCTCAACCATGTCATGCCGCCGCTGCCTTTGCCCGGTTTGGTGAAAGCCTTCCTGGGTGGCGCGCCTGATATTTTCTCCGGCAAGATCCGCGTCGGCAGTGACGGTGACTTCATCAGCCTGCCTGTTGGGTCGAAGCAGATCGATGTCAGTCGCCGTTTGACGATCGGCTAGACATGAGAGATTTGCCCAAGCTGGGTGCCTTGCTGCGCACCCCCGAAGCCTGCTTCGACCATCTGCCTGATTTCCCCTATGCGCCGCATTACACCGACCTGAATGGTCTGCGGGTGGCGCATATCGACGAGGGCCCGCGCGACGCACCGATCGTGCTCTTGATGCACGGCGAGCCGACTTGGTCTTTCCTTTACCGCAAGATGATTCCTGTGTTGCTCGCAGCGGGATTGCGGGTGATCGCGCCCGATCTGGTCGGTTTTGGTCGGTCCGACAAGCCGGCAAGGCGCAGCGATTATTCCTATTTCAACCATGTGCAATGGATGTCGGCCTGGATGGAGGCGAATCAGCTGAGCGGCATGACGCTGTTCTGCCAGGACTGGGGCTCCCTGATCGGCCTGCGCATGGTGGCCGAAGCGCCCGAGCGTTTCGATCGCATCGTGCTGGCCAATGGCGGTCTGCCGACCGGCATGGATCCGGTGCCCAAGGGGTTCAAGATCTGGCGTGCTTTTGCGCTTTTCAGCCCCTGGTTTCCGATCGGGCTGATCGTGCGCAGCGGTTGCGCTTTCGGTTTGAGCAAACAGGAACAGGCGGCTTATGACGCGCCATTTCCAGCGCGGCGCTTTCGCGTGGCGGCGCGGGTCTTTCCGGGTTTCGTGCCGACCAGGCCGGATGATCCCGAGCGCCAGAACAATGAACGCGCCTGGGAGATGTTCAAGCGCTGGGAAAAGCCGTTCCTGACGCTTTTCAGCAACCGTGATCCGATCACTCGCGGCGGCCACAAGATCTTCCAGCGATTGGTCCCCGGCGCTCAGGGCCAGCCCCATGCGGTGACACGCGGGGCCGGGCATTTCCTGCAGGAAGACAAGGGCGCCGAGGTGGCGCAGGCGATCGTTGCTTTCATCCTGGCCAACCCGGCCAAGGAATGATCAGGCTGGACGACCTATATGCCCAGATAGGCTTCGCGGATTCTTGCGTCGCCAAGCAGGTCGGCCGCCGAGCCGTGAAGCACCACTTTGCCTGACTGCAGCACAAAGGCTTCGCTGGCGACCGACAGCGCCAATTTTGTGTTCTGTTCGACCAGCAGGATGGTGACTCCCGAGCGGTGAATCTTCAACAGCGCGTCGTGCAACTCCTGCACGATTTTCGGCGCCAGGCCATGGCTGGGTTCGTCAAGCAGCAGCAAGCGCGGCGCGCCCATCAAGGCCCGGCCAATCGCCACCATCTGTTGCTCGCCCCCCGACAAGGTGCCGGCGAGTTGCCGGCGGCGCTCGGCCAAGCGCGGGAACATCGCATAGATCTGCGCCAGACTGGTTTTCAAACCGGCTCTGTCGTCGCGCCTTGTAAAACCGCCGAGCCAGAGGTTTTCTTCTACCGACATCGCGCCGAACACATGCCGGCCTTCGGGCACATGGGCGATGCCGCGGCCGGGAATATGGTGGGCTGCCAATTTGAGCAGGTCTTCGCCGCGGTATAACAGGCTGCCGCTGACCTGGGGCACCAGACCCGAGATGGCGCGCAGCAAGGTGCTCTTGCCGGCGGTATTGGCACCGATCACGGCGATGAAACTGCCTTCTTCCAAGCTCAGGTCGATGCCGTGCAAGACCGGATTGGCGTCATAGGCAGCATGCAGATTGCGGATTTCAAGCATCGCGGTCATACACCATGCGCCTCGGCCAGATCCTGGCCCAGATAGGCCGAAATCACTTCCGGGTTCTGGCTGATTTCGCGCGGATTGCCTTCGGCAATTTTCTGGCCGAAGCAGAGCACCAGGATGCGATCGCACAAGTTCATGATCGCCCGCATATGGTGTTCGATCACCAGGAAAGTGATGCCTTCGTCCTGCCTGAGCTTCCTGATCAGCGCCAGCACATGGTCCATTTCGGATTCGTTCAGCGCGGCCATCACCTCGTCGAGCAGCACGACTTTGGGCTGCGTACACAGGGCCCGCGCCATCTCGACCAGCGCCTTCTCTGGGAAGGTCAGGTCAGCCGCGCGTTTGTGGGCAATATGGGCCATGCCGACTTTTTCCAGGTTGACCCTCGCCAGCGCGCCGGCTTCTGCCAGCGACAAGCGCAGCAGGCCGCCGGTCAGCACGTTGTCCAGCACCGTCAGGTCCGGGAACAAGGCCACGTTCTGGAAAGTCTTGACCATGCCGCGTTGGCAGACCTGATGCGGCTTCAAACCCTTGATCGACTGACCTTCGAGGAGGATTTCGCCCTCGCTCGGCAGCGTCAGTCCCATCAGCAGGTTGAACAAGGTCGTCTTGCCGGCGCCGTTCGGGCCGATCAGGCCGAGCAACTCGCCGCGCTTGACCGTGAAGTCGACGCCGTTGACCGCAGTCAAACCGCCAAAGCGCTTGGTCAACCCGCTGACTTGCAGGATGTTGTTTTGATCTGTCATCGGGACTTGAAGCGCAAGGCAATGCGGGCATAAAGGGCTTGCAGGCCGCGCGGCTCGATCAGGATGATCGCGATCAGGATCAGCCCATAGGCCAGTTGCGAGATGCCGGCGCCATGGCTGGACAGCGTCGCGTTGAACAACTCCTCCAGCGGCAGCAAAAAGCAGGCGCCGATGATCGGTCCGGAGATCGTGCCGATGCCGCCGATGATGCAGATCAGCGCCACCCGCACCGAAATGCCGACCAGCGAGAAGATCGATTCAGGGTCGAAGAAGAAATTGAATTGGGCATAGAGCACGCCGCATGCGCCCATCAAACCGGCCGATATCGTCGCCGCCAGCATCTTGGTGCGGGCGGTGTCGATGCCGATGACTTCGGCCGAGTCGACATTGGCCTTGACTGCCCGCAAGGCATAGCCCAGGCGCGAACTGCTGATCTTCCAATAGATCGCCGTGGTCACCAGCAGCGCGGCGAGCATGATGTAGACATAGGGCCTGGTCGAGTCGAACTGCATCTGCGCCAAGCCACTGCTGGCCATCGGCACCGAGATGCCTGACGGGCCGCCGGTCAGCGAACTCCAGGTGTTGCCGACGGCGCGCAGCACTTCGCCAAAAGCCAGCGTGGCCAGGGCGAAGTAATGGCCTTTCAAGCGCATCGTCGGCAAGCTCAGCAAAGCGCCTGCCAGGCCTGCCACGACGCCACCGGCGACCAGTCCCAGCCAAGGGGAGAGCCCGAAACGGATCAGCAAGATTGTCGAGGTGTAGGCGCCGAGGCCGAAGAAGGCCGCATGCCCGAGCGAGATCTGATTCGCCAGGCCGCCGACGATATTCCAGGCCTGCGCCATCGCCGCGAACAGCAGCAGCAGCGTCAGTACGCGGATCAAATAGCCATTGGCGGCAATCAGCCAGGGAGCGATGCAGACTGCGCAAAGCAGCAGCAGCCAGATCAGGGATTTTCTATTCATGAGCTCTTGCGCAGCAGACCTTCGGGGCGCAAGGCCAGGGTCAGGATGAAAACCGAAAAAAGCACCATGTTCTGCAATTGCAGCGGCAGCAGCAGGCCCGACAGCGACTGGATCACCCCGACCGCCAGGCCGCCGACGACGGCGCCGAGCACATTGCCAAGTCCGCCGAGCACGACGACGGTGAACATCAGGACGCCGAACTGCTCACCCACGCTGGGCGAGACCGTCAGATAAGGCAGGATGATGGCGCCGCCGAATGCGGTCAGACCGACGCCCAAGCCGAAGGCCAGGCGGTAGATCTTGTCAGGGTCGATACCCATCAACCGGGCCGCCATCGGATCCTGAGCGGTGGCGCGCACCGAGCGCCCCCACCAGGTCTTGGCCAGCAGCCACCAGACCGCCAGACCCGCCAGCACCGAAGCGCCAAAAGCGATTGCATAGGGCAGGCTGATCAGCAGATCGAAAACCTCGACCGCCTCGTTCTGGTAAGGCGTCTGCACCGATTTGAATTCGGAGCCAAACGCCACCAGGGCGAGGTTTTCCAGCACGATCAGGATGCCGACGGTCAAGAAAATCTGCGCCACTTCGGGCGCTTTCAGAACCTTGCGGATCAGGCTGTGCTGGACCGCATAACCGAGCGCAAACACCAGGGTGAAGGAGAGCAGCGACCCCAGCAAGGGGTCCAGGCCCAGGTAGGCCCAGGCAAAGTAAGCCACATACATGCCGACCATCAGGAACTGCGACTGGGCGAAGTTGACGATACCGATGACGCCGAAAACCAGCGTCAATCCGATCGAGATCACCGCATAAACACCGCCCAGCATCAGGCCGTCGATGATCGCTTGCAGCAGCGCCATGCTCAGCCGGGTTGCCGCGCGACGAATTTGCTCTTGGCGTATTTCTCAGGCCAGACCGTTGCCAGTTCACCCTTTTGCCATTGCACCATCACCGGGTCGGCGTAGGTATTCAGACCGGTTTCGTCGAACTTGACGATGCCATTGGTCATCGCCTTGGCCCAGCCTTCGGTGAAGGTCATGCTGTGCAGCATCTTGGTGATGTCTTCGGGCTTGGCCGACTTGGCCGCATTGATCGCCTGCGCCAGCACGTCCAGCGAGACCGCATGCTCGAGCGCTTCATGCACCATGAAAGCCTTGAAACGCTTGCGATAGCGCTCTGTCGCCACGGTGTCGAGGTCGTAATTGGCCGAGCAGATCGACAGCACGCCGTCGGCGTAGTCGCCCAGCGCCTTGGCAAAGTCCGGGATCACATAGCCGGCCGATCCGCCGACGATCAGGGCCGAGATCTTTTGCTGGCGCAGCGCCCTCACGATCAACAAGCTGTCGTTCAGGTAGGAGACCGGAAAGATCACCTGCGGTTTGGCAGCGCGCAATTTGTTGATCAACGGGGTCACATCGGTGATGCCCAGCGGATAGGCCTCATCGAGCACGATCTCGACATTGGCGGCCTTGGCCGCAGCGCGCAGACCCGATGCGGTCGAAGTGCCGAAAGCGGTGTCTTCATAGAGGATCGCGACCTTGTTGACTTTGGTCGTGCCGCCAAGCAGGTCAGCGGCAAAAGTGAACTGGGCTTTGCCGATCACGCTGCCTTTGGCCGTGACCTGGAAGACGTTCTTGAAGCCGCGCCCGGTCAGCAGGTCGGAATACGACATCGTGATCAGGGGCACGCCACGGCGCTCGGTCACTTCTGAAATCGCCAGCGTCAGCGCCGAGGCGAAGGCACCGAGGATCGCGCAGCAGTCGTTCTCGGCGATCATGCGCTGGGCGACGGTGGCGGCGTTGGCGGGTGCCGAAGTCGAGTCGGCAATCACCAGATTGATCTTGGCTCCGCCCAGGCCTTTGAGGCCACCGGCGGCGTTGATTTCGTCAGCGACCAACTCGATGCCCTGGCGTGAGTTGATGCCGAACTGCGCATTGGCACCCGACAGCGGCAGGATCACGCCGACATTGACTGTCTTGCCCTGGGCCCAGGCGAAACCCGGGACAGCACTTGAAACACCCAATGCGCCCAGACCCATCAGGGCTTGGCGGCGGGCGGCGTCGATTACTCGGGATTCTTTGCGTGCCATGTCATCTCCGTTGAAGTTGATGCGCAAGTTCTACTGCGCTGCCCCGATTTTGTAGACAGAAACTAAAACTGTCAACCATATTGCAAGATTGTCTGACAATAGTATGATGGCGCTATGGTCACCAGTCTGAAGCTGCTCAAACCCGAAACCCTGCGCGCCCAGGTTGAAAACAATCTGCGCCAGGCCATCGTCAGCGGCCAGTTGAAGGCCGGTGAAAAGCTGGTCGAACGCGAGTTGTGCGAAATGCTCGGCGTCAGCCGCCCCTCCTTGCGCGAAGCTTTGCGCACGCTTGAGGCCGAAAAGCTGATCGTGATCGTGCCGCATCGTGGCCCCGAAGTGGCGGCGATCAGCCTGGAAGATGCCCGTGACCTGTACGCGCTGCGTGGCCTGCTCGAGAGTTTTGCCGCCCATGAATTCACCCGTCTGGCCAGCGATGAACAGGTGAAAAGCCTGGGCAAGACCGTGCGTCGACTGCGTGAAGCCGGGCATAAGAATTCCCAAAGCGCGGTGCTCGAGGCCAAGGCCGAGTTCTATCGCATCCTGCTCGAAGGCTCGGGCAATGCCCTGGTCAGCGAGATTCTCGGCGGCCTGTTGGCGCGGGTCAGCCTGCTGCGCGCGACTTCATTGATGTTGCCCGATCGGCTGCCACGCAGTTTGGAAGAAATCGACGCGCTGCTGACCTGCATCCAGAACCGCGACGCCAAGGGCGCGCAGGAAATTTCGCACAAGCATGTGCTCAATGCCGAGCGTGCCGCGCTGGGCGTATTCAAGCTCGATCATCAACCTACCCCAACTGAGAATGAAAATGAACCAAGACGCGTTTGACAAAGGCCTGAAGACCCGCCGCGAAGTGCTCGGCGCCGACTATGTCGATGCCTCGATCAAGAATGCAGACGACTTCAATCAGCCGATGCAGGAGTTGGTGACCGAATATTGCTGGAACGAGATCTGGAACCGTCCGGGCCTGGACCGGCGCACCCGTAGCATCATCAATCTGGCGCTGCTGACCGCCCTGAATCGCCCGCATGAGCTGAAACTGCATGTGCGCGGCGCCATCAATAACGGACTCAGCAAGGCCGAGATCAGCGAGATCTTTCTGCAGACCGCGATCTACTGCGGTGTGCCTGCGGCGATCGACAGCTTCCGCGGCGCCAAGGAAGTGTTCAAGGACATGGGGATTTGAGGATGTCTGCAGCCAAAGTTGGTTTCATCGGCCTGGGGATGATGGGTGTCCCGATGGTTCGCAATCTGCTGCGGGCCGGTTTTCCTGTGCAGGGTTTCGACCTCGACGCTGCTGCAATGGCCCAGTTCGCGGACGACGCGGGCTTCAGCGCGGCGGCATCGGCGGGCCAGGTCGCGCAGGATTGCCCGGTCCTGATCCTGATGCTGCCCGACAGCCGTATTGTCGACCGGTTGCTTTGGGGCGAGGGCGGTCTGGGCGCGCATTTGCAGCCCGGACAGTTGCTGATCGACATGGGCTCGTCCGATCCGGTGCATAGCCGCGACAACGCTGCACGTCTGGCTGAGCAAGGCGTTCCCTTCGTCGACGCGCCGGTTTCGGGCGGTGTCAAGCGGGCGCGCGACGGTACGCTGTCGATCATGATCGGCGGCGAAGCTGCGGCGGTCGAGCAAGCGATGCCCATTTTTCAGGCGATGGGCAAGACCCTGGTCCATGTCGGCGCTGCAGGCGCGGGCCATGCGGTCAAGGCCTTGAACAACTATGTGTCGGCCTCGGGTCTGCTGGCAGCCTGCGAAGCGCTGGTCGCCGCCGAAAAGTTCGGCATTGATCCGCATCTGGTCAACCAGGTCTTCAATGCATCGACCGGCAAGAACAACACGACCGAACACAAGGTCGAGAACTTCATGCTCAACGAGGCCTTCAATTCGGGCTTCGCGCTGGCGCTGATGCGCAAGGATCTGCAGACTGCGCAAGGTTTTATCGAGCGCATGGGCACGGCTGGCGGATTCGCTGCGCAATGCCTGCAAACCTGGAGTCAGGCTGAAGTCGGTCTCGAGCGCGGTGCTGACCACACGGCGATGTTCAAGTTCTTGCGGGAACAGCAGTGAAACTGGATCAGGCGCGCTTGCGCAGCGCCTTGAATGTCGCGCTGGCGCGTCCTGAAGTGGCGGCAGATGCCGGTCAATGCGAAGCCAGCATCGACATGCTGGCCATAGCCGGCGCAGGCGAATCCTGGCGCCTGTCGCTCTGGCCGGGCCATTGCGAAGGCCTTTGCGCCGGCCCCGCGATCGAACTCCGGGCGACCGAGCAAGTCTGGTTCGAAGCGCTGTCGGCGCTGCCGAGCCCGGGCCGGCAATCGCTGGGAGCATTGCGCCGGCAAGCGCCCGGTTTTGCCGTTGAAGGCCCTGAACTGGCGATCGTGCAGGCCTTGCCCTTTATCGAGCGCCTGCTCGACAGCTTGCGCCATGCATTCAACCCTCTGCCAGCGCCGGCAGCCGCTGACCACAGCGGTTTGGCCTTTATCCAGGGCCGCTATCTGCAATTGAACGGCACCGACTGGGTCTATGCCGAACAAGCCGGTCTGACCACTAATCCGCCTCTGCTGGCTCTGCATACCGCCGGCGCCGATGCGCGGCAATGGCATGGCCTGATGGCGCAGGCGGAGTTGCGCCAGGACTGGCATATCCACGCTTTTGATCTGCCGGCCCATGGCCGCTCACCGCTGCCGGCGCAAACACCGAACTGGCAATGGCGCTTGACGGCCTCAGCCTATATGGATTGGGTGATCGGCTATATGGATGCTGCGGGCCTGGCCAAGGTCGCGCTGCTCGGCTGTTCGATGGGCTCGGCAATCGGCCTGGCTTTGCTGGCGCGCTACCCCGATCGCTTTGTCGGCGCTTTGTTGCTTGAAGCGCCTTATTGCTCGCCGGGCCGGCGCTCGAAATACCTGAATCATCCGCAAGTGCATGGCGCGAGGCTGGCTGCGGCCTGGGTCGGCGCGCTGCTCTCGCCGACCAGCCCCAAGGCCGGCCGGGACCAAGCGACCTGGATCTATTCGCAGGGCGCTCCCGGCATTTATGACGGCGACCTGGCTTTCTACAGCGACGATTTCGATGCGCATGACTACACGGCCGCGATCGACAACCAGCGCACCCCGCTTTATCTGCTGACCGGCGACTATGACTATTCAGCCACGCCGGCCGACAGCCAGCGCATCGCCGACGAAGTCCTTGGTGCCAGCTTTTCTGCCTTGCCCGGTTTCGGGCATTTTCCGATGGTCGAAAACCCGCAAGGGCTGCTGCCTTTCCTGAAGGCTCCGTTGCAGGCCTTGCGGCAGCGTTGCGCTTGAATCCGCGAGGAGATCGAATGAGTTTGCGAATCTGGGAAGCTTTTGCGATGCGCTATGCCACCGTGCGGCGGCGCAGCCATGAAAACTTCATCATGGCCGACATCCACGATGAAGACAGCGACATGGACTATTTCGTCTGGTTCCTCAAGTCGGGCGAGGAGACGATCCTGGTTGACACCGGTTTCAACCAGGCGGCCGCAGAACAACGCAAGCGCAAGTTTTTGCGCTGCCCGATCGATACCTTGCAGGCTTCGGGCATCAAGCTCGAGGACATCCACGACACCATCATCACCCATGCCCATTACGACCATGCCGGCAATACGGCCAGGCTCAAGGGCACGCGTTTTCATTTGCAGGAACGCGAAATGTCCTATGCCACCGGTCGTGACATGCGGCATCGCTTTTGCAGCCACGCTTATGACGCCAGAGACATTTGTGAGCTGGTGATGGCCAATTTCGAAGGTCGGGTCGATTTCCATGAGGGCGACTACGACTTGCGCTCGGGCATCAGCGTGCATTGGGTCGGCGGCCATACCCGGGGCCTGCAGATCGTCCGTGTGCATACGCAGCGAGGCTGGATCGTGCTGGCCTCCGACGCTTCGCATTACCTCGAAAACCAGCGCCGGCGCGCGCCATTTCCGATCGTCGTCGATGCCGCCGACATGCTGCGCGGCTTCGAGCTGATCGAGAAGCTGGCCGATTCGCCCCAGCACATCATCGCCGGCCATGACCCCTTGACCAATGATCTCTACAAAAGCGTCGGCAATCCCTTGCTTGAGATCGTTTCCTTGACCGACCCGCTATGAAACCAGCCCCAGGAGCAACAGCTATGCAGAACCGATTCAATCCCAGCCAGCGTCGCAGTTGGCTCGCCGCCATGCTTGCCTTGTCAGCTGGCTTGTCAGCCGGCTTGTCGGGCACAGCACAAGCCCAGACCGACTACCCGGCCAAGCCGATCACGATCGTGATTCCGTTCCCTCCAGCCGGTTCGACCGATGTGCTGGGCCGCTTGCTGGCGCAGGCCATGAGCAAGAACTTGCAGCAATCGGTCGTCGTCGACAACACCGGCGGCGCTGGTGGCACGATCGGCTCCGGCCGGGTCGCGCGCGCACCGGCTGATGGTTACACGCTGCTGTTTCACAATATGGCGCTGGCGAGTGCGCCGGCCCTCTATGCCAAGCTGACCTTTGACCCGACAGCGGACTTCGAGCCGATCGGCCGGGTGGCCGAAGTGCCGATGATCCTGGTCGCTCGCAAAACCTTTCCTGCCGACAATCTGCAAGGCGTGTTGGCCTTTGTCAAAGCCAATCCGGGCAAGCTGAATTTTGCCAATGCCGGCATCGGCGCGACCTCGCATTTGTGCGAAGCTTTGTTGGGCTCGGTGACCGGCTCCAAATGGACCAGCATTCCCTACAAGGGCACCGGACCCGCGCTGAACGATCTGCTCGGCGGGCAGGTCGATTTGATCTGCGACCAGCCGGCCAGCACGCTCGGCCATATCAAATCCGGCAATCTGAAGCCGATTGCTGTGGCCACGGCGACAAGGCTGAAGTCGATGCCGGCTGTGCCGACTTTTGCCGAGTCCGGCCTGCCGGGTTTCGAACTGGCGGTCTGGCATGGTCTTTATGCGCCCAAGGGCACGCCCAAGCCAGTCATCGACCGCTTGGTCCTGGCCCTGCAACAGGCGCTGCAGGACCCTGGGCTGGTCAAGCAATACCAGGACATGAGCGCGCTGTTTGCCAGCCCCGAGCAGTCCGGCCCGGAAGCCCTGCGCCGCTTTGTCAAGAGCGAGGTCGAGCGCTGGAAAGCCGCGATGAAGTCGGCCGGCATCCAGCCTGAGTGATGGTCGGCAGCGCCTGAATCAATCGGTCCAGTCCAAGCGGTCGAGGCGGCGGTCGGCCATCAGCACACGCTCGGGAATCTCCCAGAGCAGCAGCCGGGGCGGCGTTTGCTTGAAGGCCGCGCTGCCAAGGTAGGCGCGCGCTGCGCCTGAGAAGTCGCCGCCATCGACGGCGAAATTGGCAACCCTGGCCTGCAGATGCTGGGCCAGGAAGGGCACGAAGTTGCTGTTGCGCGAAAAACTGCTGCCGATCACCGCGATCGCCGGCAGTTCGGCATCGCCGAACAAGTCGTCATTTTCGGCATGGCCGGCATTGATGCGCAACAGCTTCGGCGTCATTGTCGCAATCGGTTCGAAGCGGCTTTGCTGCACCGATTCAGGCCTGGGTTGCAAGGCCATTGGCAGCCAATCGATGCCAGCCAGCTTCACCAGATCACCTGGGCGCGGTAACCGCTCCCGGCCGGTCATCTGCCAGCCCGGGCTGGACTGTTCTGCGCTGTTGAGTCGCTGGATTTGTTCTGAAATTCTTGCAGCAGCAGCCTCGGCGCCGGCTTCGGTCCAATGGCTGTCGGTGCGCAAGAACGGGCTTTGCCGCCTGGCCTGCAAGCCAGCCAAGGTGTCGTTCAGGTCGATCACCTCGACCCCGGCTTGCGCCAGCCTTGCGGTCCAGTCCTTGACCCGGTTTGCGAAGATGGCCGGCCGTTGCAGGCGGCCGAGATGTTCGGACGCTACCCGGCTCTTGTCGGGGATGACCGCAACCAGCAAGGCGATGCCCTGACGCGCCAGCCGCTGGTTCAACCAGATGACTTCCTGGGCCCGCGCTGCCGCATCCCTTTCACCATCTTCATGCGGCGTGAGTTCGTCGACCAGGAAGAGCCAGTCGCGCTCGCCTTCCCGCACCCGGGGCCCCAGGTCGCCGGCGAGCTGCCCACACAGTCCCCGGTCGATTTGTGCCGCGCCAGCTGGCAGTCCGGATTTGGCCATCGCCGAAGCGGTCTGCTGCATCGGCGTGCCAGCCATGAAGTCCTGCCAGCCCGTGATGGGCAGGCTGAAGCCGGCCTCGAACCAGGCCTGGCCATTGCTGCCTAGCCCCAGCAGCAGCAGCAAGAGGAAGCAGAGGCCTGCCATTGCGTCGGGTAAAGGCACGCGTTGGCTGGGTGCGGCGGTGGGCATGCTCATTGGCTCAGAACTGGAAGTAGAGAAAAGGGGTGGCGCCGCGGCTGGCGATCAGCGCGTAGGAAAACAAGAATGCCGGCAAGGGCCATTGACTGGCCAAGGTCATTGCGCGGCCAGGCAACTGCCTGGCAAACGACGCCCTCAGCGCTGGCGCCAGCACGCAGGCCAGACCCAGACCCAAGGCCAGGCCATGGACCGGACGCAACAGCACCGCCATCGCTTCGCCGATGACGATACCGTTCAAGCCGGCCTGGCCCGCATACATCTGCATGGCGCCGTCGAAACTGTGGGCGCGGAAGATCGTCCAGGCCAGCATCACGAACAACAGGGTCAGGGCGCGTGACAGCAGCGGTGAGGGCTTTGGCCAGCCCGCCTGATCCCAGGCTCTTGCGATGCAGAGCGCCAGGCCATGGGCGCTGCCCCAGAGCAGAAAGTTCCAGCTGTCGCCGCCATGCCAGAGCCCGGCGATCGCCATCGTCAGCAGCAAGTTGACATAGACCCGCAGTGCGCCGACCCGGTTGCCGCCGAAGGGGATGTAGAGGTAGTCGCGGATCCAGCTCGACAGCGACAGATGCCAGCGGCGCCAGAAGTCCTGGATGCTGGTGGCGAGGTAGGGCTGGCGAAAATTTTCCGGAAAGCGAAAACCCAGCATCAAGCCGAGTCCGATCGCCATGCCGCTGTAGCCGGCAAAGTCGAAGAACAGCTGCAGGGTGTAAGCCAGGCAACCGATCCAGCTGTCAAGCAGCGACGGTTGTTGCAGGCTGAATGCAAGGTCGACCACCGGAGCGAGGGTGTCCGCAATCAGCACCTTCATGCTCATTCCGGTCATGAAGCGGCGCGCGCCCTGGGCGAATTGCGGCCAGTCGAAACGCCGCGACAAGAGCTCCTGCTTGACCCATTGATAGCGGATGATGGGCCCGGCGATCAGGTGCACGAACATCGATTGGTAGGCACCAAAGCTGGTGAAACTGGGGTCAGCCGGGATGCTGCGGCGGTAGACATCGACCAGGTAGGAAATCGACTGCAGCACGATGAAGGACAGCCCGATCGGCAGCAGCACCTGCTGCCATTGCGCACTGAATCCGGCCGCCAAGGGCAGGCTTTCGACCAGAATGTTGGCGTACTTGAACCAGCACAGCAGCGCCAGGTTGATGCCAATGAAAAACGCCAGGGCCAGGCCGCGGCCTTGGTCCAGGCGGTCGATCACCAGTCCGCCGATCCAGCCCATCGCTGCCAGGCCGACGAAGAGCAGCAGGAAAGTCGGGCTCCACCAGCCATAGAAGACCCAGCTGCAAAGCAGCAGCAAGGCGTTGCGGCGGGTCGGCCCGACCAGCGCATAGAGCGCCAGGAACAGCGGCAGGAACAAGGTCAAGAACTCGAGCGATGCGAAGACCATCAATACTCCCGGATTACTGTGCCAACTGGTCAGCGGCAATGACCAGCCTGGAGCCGGCATCGGCCGGCATCACGAAGATGCTGTAGCGCTGACCGGCTTGCAAGGTGCCCAGCGCCAGAATGGCCTGGTCAAGCTGACCCTGGCATTGCAGTTGCACCGAGATATTGACCGGATTCAGGCTGCGCCTTGCCAGGCTGCCACTGGCTACCCCTTCGAACAGCGCCACGCTACGGCCCAGCACGTTCAGCCCGGCGGCCTTGCAGCGCTTGTCAAGGTTGTAGAGCGCCAATGACACTTTCAATGCATTGAAGTCGTCGGGTTGCTCGCGCAACACGACCTGCTTGATGTCGCTGCTACCAGACAGCGCCACCACGGTGGCGAACTCGCCCGGCTTGACGCTGACCGCAATCTCGCTTTGAAGCTGTTTGTCGCTGAACTGGCCTTTCACCGCCCGGTTGGCGGGTACGGGAAAAAAATTGCTGGCTGGCTTCTCCGGCGCCAATTTGGCGCTGGCCTTTGATCCGGCTGCCTTGACATCGATCGCTGCGCTGCGGGCATTGACGAAGCGGACAAAAGCGGCATCCTGGCCGGGGCCGGTCTCGTACAAGGGAATCTCGGCGCTGTGAGCTGTAGCAGCCAAGGCGGTGATTGCCGCCGCAGCCCAAGCCTTCTTGCTGAATGTTCTCATGGCTTTTTCAGACCCTGAATCGCCGGCAGGGCAGCGATCGCCTGGGTCATCGCCTGACTCCAGGATTTGTAACCGGCCAGCGTCAGATGCTGGCCATCCAGCGTCGCCCATTGACCGGGCTTGGAAAATTTCAGCGAATCGACATAGATGCAGGGCGCCACATTGCTGGCCAGAAAGTTCGACATTTGCTCGACCCGTTGGTCGTTTTTCTTGTACTTGCCGCCTGCCTGTCCCCAGGGCGGGCCGACCCAGACACATTGGGTACGGGTGGCAGCGATCTCCTTGGCCAGGCTGGTCACGCCTTGCCAGGCCCAGGCGCGCGGAAAGGCATCCTTGTCGTAAGAGGCCATGGCATCGCCGATGATGACGACAACGACATCGGGCTTCTCAGCCGCAATCAACTGCTTGATCGGCGTCGTCGTGGCATCGCGACCCTTGATGATGGCAGCACCAATGTTGCGGTCGCCGCCGCAGGGCACGGTGACCGTCTTGAGCCAGTCGCCCGCGCTGGCGCCGCAGGCACCGATCGCATGGACTTTGGCGCCTTGCGCGCTCAGCTCCTCGTGCAATGGATTGATCAGGTAATTGGCTTGGGACAAATGGCTTTCGCCAATGACGAGCAGGGCGAGTCCGGCGAGGGTTGACGCGGGCATGGTGGGGTATCCAGAAAGGAAGGGTGTAAAGGTGTGGCGACTGGTTCGGCCTAGGGCCGGGCAGGCAAGGGCAGCTCGGCGATGGCCTTGCCAAGCGCCACGCCCCAAGCCTGGTAGCCGCCCGGGAAGAGATGTTGGCCGTCGACGGTGGGCCAGGTCTTGGGCTGGCTGAGCTTGAGCGAGTCGATGTACTGGCAGGGTGCGACGTTGGCGGCCAGAAAGTCCGACATCATCTTCACACGGGCCTCGGTCTTGCCGTACTGGCCGCCCTCGCCCCAGGGCGGGCCGACCCAGACGCAGGCGGTGCCGCTGCTGGCGATTTCCTTGCTCAGGCTGGTCACCTGCTGCCAGGCCCAGGCCTTGGCGAAGTCCTTCTTGTAGTTGGCCATCGTGTCGCCCATCACCACGACGACCAGCTTGGCCTTGTCGGCGGCGATCAGCGGCTTGACCGGCCGGGTGCTGGCGTTCTGCACCACCAGCGTCACCGGGCCGTTGCCGATGCGCTCGGCGCCGCAGACCATCTTCACAGCGCCAAGCCAGTCGGCGGCCGAGGCACCGCAGGCCGACAGGGAGTGCACTACCGCGCCCTGGCGGCTCAGTTCGTCATGCAGCGACTTGATCAGGTAATCGGGCTTGGAGAGATGGCTGTCGCCGATCACCAGCACCGCGGCACCGACGATCAGGCTTGAGAGAAGTGGCATGGTGTGTTCCTGCTGTCAAAGAGTGTTGGTCACTGCCCGAACGGCGAGGCGTGGCTGCTGATCGGCAGCGACAGCGGCGCGTTGAGCGGGTGGAAGCTGTAGCGCAGCGTCAACCCGGCCGACCATTGGCGGTAGCTGCCACGGGCGTTGTTGTCGTTCTGCAAGCTGGCGTCGAGCAGCCAGTTCGGGTTGAGCTGGTACTGCGCGCTGGCGGCCAGCTTGTAAGCGGCGCCCGACGACGACACCGACTCGAACGCCGCGCCTCCACCCGCCGCGGCCATGTCCTGACTGAATTTCTGGTAGCCCAGCGCACCCTGCAACAGGAAGCTGAGCGGCCCGCTGCGTTGCGCCCAGTTCAGCGGAATCGTCAGCGCGTTGTAGCGCTGCGGGCTGAAATAGCCGCCCTGGCCGAAACCGAACTCACCGAGGTTTTTTTGGTAGGACAGGCTGTTGAGGTCCAGGCCCAGGCTCAGTTGGCTGTCGGCACGGCTGCGCAGGCTGAAGTAGCTGCCCAGGCCGAATTCACTTCGACCATTCGCTGCCACCTCGTGGCCGCGCAGATCGTGCCGGGCCACACTGCCGTAAAAGCCGTGGCCTCCCAGGTCCTTGGACAGGTCGAGGCGGGCACCGCTGGCAACCACCCCGCCCCAGGACTTGCCGCTGACGCTGTCGCGCGCGCCGGCGAATGACAGCAAGCTGTCGGTGACCGAGCGCCGCGACAGATTGACCCGGTAGCGCAGCGAACCGTCGTCAGCCAGCGCGCCGTCGAGCTTGACGCCGCCGACGGTGTTGCTGTGCTGAAAACCTCGCGGCGTCTGGCCGATGTCGACCGCGATACCGGGCGCGGCATAAGCCACCGCCACCGCGACGCCCGAGGCCTTCTGGGTGATCGTTGCCCCCGTGGCAGACGATCCGGCGTCCAGTGACACCTGGGTCAGCTGCAGCTTGACCTTGCCCTCGCCCAAAGGCAGCCGTAACTCGACCGGCAACTCGGTCTGGCGCAACAAGCTGGTGCCGGCCACGCCGCTGCGCTGACGGTCGTGCAGGCCGGCCCATGCTTCGGGGCTGCGAGCCTGGCGGATCTGGTCGAGCTCGTTGCGCAGGTTCGGTCCTGCGGGCTGGTCAGGGGTGGCGCCCTCGGTCGCAGCGGCGCTCGTCGCGGTCAATATTCTGGCCGATTTGCCGCCGGCGACCACACGCGGAGCAGTTGCCGCCTGCTGCAGCGCCGGGCGGGTCTTGGTTGGCGGGCCGCGCCAGTAGTCCATCGGTGCGGTAAGCGGCAGGCGCAGCGCCGCAGTCTGCAACTCGACGCGCCCGCTGCGCTCGTCCAAGGGCTCGGCCAGATCGCCGGCCGAGCCACCCGCCGCCAGCACCGCCTGGTGGCCTGGCGCCGGAGCGTTCTGCAGCGCGATGGCGCGTTCGAACAGGCTTGCGGCCAGAACCGACTGGCCCTGGTCGCGGTACAGCCGGGCCGCGCGGGCCAGCACTTCAGCGTCATCGGGGGCCAGGGCCAGCGCGGTCTTGATCGACGCGGCGGCCAGCTCGCTGTCCTTGAACCGGGCAGCCAGCTGCGCCGTGCTCAGCTGGATCTCGACGTTGTCGGGGTACTTGGCGGCCAGCCTGCGGGCGGTCTCCAGCCCGGTACGCTTGTCAGCGGTGGAGATCGCCAGCCGGGCCAGTACGGCATCGGCCAGTGGGTCGTTGGGTCGTTGCAGCAGCAGCGGTTCGAGCAGGGCCCGGCCACCGGCCAGGTCGCCGCGCTCGCGCAGCAGGTCGACTTGGCGCAGCCCGTGGTAGTACATCAGGTCGTCCAGCCGCTTGCGATCGGCCTCGCTCAGCGAGCGGGCAGCCAGGTCCCTCAGCACGCCGGCGAATTCGACATCCTGCCTGGTCTTGAGCAGCAGGTTGGCGTACTGCAGCGAATCGGCCGCGCTCGGCTGGCTGCTGCGCGTCAACAGGTCGCGCAGCAGGGCCAGGCCACGGTCGGGCGCGCCGGCATCGACATAGGTCTCGGCCAGCAGGCCTAGCAAGTCGCGGTTGCCAGCAGTCAGCGGCTCGGCTTGGTCGAGCAGCGCCAGCGCCTCGGGCTTGCGGCCCTGACGCGCCAGGCTGGCCGCCAATGCCGCCTGGTGCTGCAGCCAACTGCGCCGCTGCAACGAGGCGATGTCGGCGCTGCGTTCCTTGGCCGGAATGCGGTCCAGCGTGGCCAGCGCCGAGCGCCATTGGCCGCGGCCGGCGGCGAAACTGGCACTGGCATGCAGTGCGACCGGGTTGTCGGGCTGGCTGGCGAGCAAACCGTCGACCAGGCCGCGGGCCTCGCTGTGGCGGCCCTGCAAGGCATAGAGCTCGGCCAGCTCCCAACGAATCCAGGGGTTCTTGCGGTCCTGGGCCATCGCCTTTTCGAGCGTGGCTTGGGCCAGCGCGGTGTCGCCGCGCCGCAGCGCGGCCTTGGCTTGAACGCTGGCCAGCGTGGCGCGCAGGCGGTTCAGCTCGTCGACACCACCGACCTGGGCCGGCTTCAAGCCGTCGATCAGGCGGCGCGCCTCGTCGGGTTTGTCGCCAGCGACCAGCAGACCAGCCAGGCCGCGCAGCGCCGCCGGGTCGTCGGCGCTGCGCGCCAGCACCTGGCGGTAGCCAAGCTCCGCTGCAGCCACCTCGCCCGCCTGGACCTGCAGCGCCGCCAGTGCGAGTACCGCGCCGTCCAGCCTGGGGTCGAGCTTGACCGCCTGTTGCAGCAGGCTGTGCGCCTGCGCCAGGTCGCCCTCGCGCTGCGCGGCCGTGCCCTGTTCGATCAGCATCCCGTAGCGTGCCGACAGCTGCACCTTGGCCCAGTTGTGACCGTTTCGCTGCTGCGTGGCCTGGGTCAGCAGTGCCGCCGATTCCTCCCAGCGGCTCTGCTGCATGCGCACCAGGCCGAGGCCGCCGAGCGCATCTGCATCCTTGGGGCTGGTCTTGAGCCGGGCCTGGTACTGGGCCTCGGCCTGCGCCAGATCACCCTGGCCGAGCGCCTTCAGCCCGGCGGCGATCTGCGGCTGCGCCTGGCCCGGCGCGGCGGACTTGGCCAGCTTCTTGACCGCGGCGGCGCGCATTTCGACGACCTCGTTGTCGCCCGGGTGCAGTTTCAGGAAGGCGTCGAACAGCGCCAGTATCTCGGGCTTGGTACTCGGCCAGCTCAGGGCCATCTTCCAGCACTCGATGGCGAAGCCGCTGACGCTGGGCACCAGGGATACCCGGCCCAGGCGCTGGATGCCCTCGATGCGGGTGTCCCAGTTTGGCTCCTCGCCGCGGGCCAAGTGGAATGCCAGGTGCAGCTCGATCTGCGCCTCGCCTGGGCTATCCTTGGCCAGCCGCTCGAAGCCGGCGCGCGCGGTCTTCCAGCCGCTCGGCAGCTTGCTGACGACGCGGAAGTATTCGAGCCCGACATCGCCCACCGGCTCGCTGCCGCCTAGCGCACGCTGGTACTGCTCGACCGACTTCTCGATGTCGCCCGACTCGTGCAACAGCCGCGCCTGGTCCAGCGCCTTGGGCGCATCGCCGCTGCCCAGGGTGATGTCCTGTGCCAGCTGAGTCGCCCAGCGGCCGTTGGCATCCAGCGCGCGCAGGCGGAGCAGGATCTCGCTCGCGCTCGCGCTGCGCTTCTGGGCCAGTTCGCCCTGCGCCAAGCCGTAGAGCGCACGCGGCTCGTCGGGTTGCAGTCGCAGCAGCTTTTTCCAAGCCTCGGCGGCGCGGGCTGGATTGCCTTGCGCTTGCCAGAACAGCCCTTGATCAAGCAATGACTTGTTGGCGGCTGCGTAGACGTTACCGGCCTGGCAGCTCGCGCCGACGATCAGACTTAGGGCTAGTTTGCTGGGGAACATGAGTTTTGCCATTTGAGTTGTACCTGTCCATTGCGCGCGAAGCTGAAGCGCTGTTCAATCCAGCCGAGCCCGAACAGGCTCAGCACATGGTCGTAATAGAGCGGCAGGCCCTTGGCGAGCTGCTCGGGCAGCAGCGAGGCGGCGCGCATCGAGCGCGCCCGTTCTACCTGCTGCAACATCGGTCCGCTCGCACCGATCTGCTGCAGATAGGGCGCTATGGCTGCTGAAAATCCGAACGGCCCGGTGCCGCTGGCCAAACCGGTCTGCGTATCGACCGATTCAGGTGGCCAGGCGTCTTGTGGATTGCTCCGATTCATGCCGCTCAAGGATTTCAGCAAGGGCGCTGCCAAAGGATCATCAGCCGCCGTCATACCGGCCCACAGATAAACGCGGATCGCGTCATAGCTGCCGCGTGCGCCGAGCACCGGATCGACCGTGACCATCGGTCGGCGCTCTGCGCTGGCGCGATAGCCGACCCAATCCGCCACCAGACCTTTGGGGCTCGCCATCGCAATCAGCAGGACGGTGTTCGAAGCGATGTCGTTCCAGGGCCCTTGCGGATCTTCTTGCGCGAAGCGGCGCAGCTGCGGCAAGGCCAGATAGCTGGGATTGAGCCGCCAGCTGCCATCGGACTGCACAAAGCCATAGGGCGCAGGCAACAGCATCGGCCCGATGCCGGGCAGGTCGACGACTTCCTGTTTGGCAATCGCCTTGAGAAGCAATTGGCCGTCGCGGACCAGATCGTCGCGCGCCCAGATCCGGCCGGCTTCGAGCAGGGTATAGGCGAACCATAGATCGGCATCGGCGGCTGAATTGCTGTCGAGTACGCGCCAGTTGCCGTCGCTGGCCCGGCCCCAATGCCAGGCAGGCAACTTGCCGGCAGCCGGATCTGCGCCCAGCAGGTTCTGTATCGACCAGCGCCAGAGCTGGTTGAAGGCCTGCTGGTCGTTGGCCACCAAGGCGAAAAACATGGCATAGGACTGCGCTTCAGAAAAACTATCACGCATCGCGCTATTGGCAGCCAGCACGCGTCCGTCCGGCTCGATGAAATGCTGCTTGAAGTCCTGCCAATGGGGCCAATCCTGGGAACTGCATCCTGTGGCGTAGACGCCCGGGACGCCTGAGACGGCCGCGCTCAAGGCCAGGCCGACGGCAGCCAGCCCTTTACCCAAATTGCTCATGGCGCTGAGCGCTTTTTCGCCTGGGCGCGCAGGATTGCTATTGTCGGCCAGGCCAGCAGCAAGGCGCCGATGGCGCCGACCAGCAGCAGCAAAGCGAAATTTTCCGACAAGGTCAGGCGCGTCTGGGTGAACCAGTCCAGGTCGCCGACATGGTAGGTCGGCTTGGAGCTCAGCATCTCGACCTGCTGGCCGCGCAGCACCGCCAGGCTGCCGGAAATTTTCGACGTCAGCAGATCATCGCCGAGCAGCGCGCCGATGCCGGCCTGCAGCCGATCGGGGTCAGCACCCCAGAGCAGCACCACCGATCGGCCGCTGCGCAGCGGTGACTCGAATCCGGCCGCGTAGGCGCTCATGCCCTTGCTGCTGAATTCGTTGGCCGGTGCAGCTTTAAGCGATTCAGGCAGGAACCCGGTCAGCCAGGCAAGCGCCTGGTCGAACATGCCGGCCAGACCTGCACGCTGGCCATCGTCGAGTCCTGCTGGCATAGCGCCGGCCCAGGACTTCAGCAAGGGCTGGTTGTCGCCCGAAGCGATCAGCAGCAGGTCCTTGGATGCAACGCTGTCGACCTGTGCGCTGCGTACCACCTCGATGCCGGTACCGGGATAGCCGGTCGATTCGCCGAGGCGGCCGAGCAGGTCCAGATAGGCCGAGAGTTCCTGAACCTTCGGTTGATCCGGTAGCACGACTGCAGTCTGCGACAGATCAGCCAGACGGGTGAAAGGAAAGCCGATGCGACCGAATGCGGCCAGATCAGGCATGGCCAGAAAATGGCTATAACCCGAGATGTCGATGGTCGAATCAGGGTCGATGGCGCCGCGTACGTTGTCGATGATGACGTCGCGGCATTCGCCTTGCTTGATGTAGTCGTATTGGTAGCGCAGGTCGATCTGCGACCGCGGCTGCAGCATCGCCAGCGGAATTTTTGCCATTGCCTGCATCGGCAGCGTTTCATCGGATTGCAGTTTTGCCAGCATCGGACCGGTGCCGAGTTTTTCGATCGGCAGCAGAGGCACTGACTTCACGAATTTGCCATTGACGTCGACCGTCAGCGATGAATTGGCCGAGGTCGGTTGTGGCGTGTAGCGGTATTTCAGATTCAGCGGTACGCCTTTGTCCTGCCAGCTGAACAGGTCAGGGGGCAGGCGCAGCTTGATGGCGATCGCGCCCGGGTCGTAGCCGGTGACATCAAGCGCTTGGGAACTGCTCAATTCACCCAGCTTGACCGGCCGGTCGGCGCGCAGCCAGTTCGGCGCGTCGTAGGGCCGGCGCGGACGCAGTTCGGGGACCTCGGTGATCGAAGCCAGCGGCCCAGTCAAGGCTTTCGATTCATTGGCCAGCGCCCTGGCTGCCAGTTTCAGGTCCTGGCTATCGCGCCCCATCACCAGCAGCAGCTTGCCATTCGGATCATTCGGATTGGCAAGCACCGCCAGAGCCGGGCCCGATGCGGTGGGCATTTTCATCCCGCTGATGGCTGCCTGCCCGTTGAGGAAGACGATCGCATTGCCTTTGGCTGGAATCAAGTCGATTGCCGCCGGGAAATGCAGGATCCTGCCGTTGGCACGGGCGCCGAACCAGGAGACCAAGGTGCCTGCGGCTTCCAGCATGCTGTTGTCAGGTTGGCCCTGAAACACCACCGGCAAACGCAAGTTACGGCCGTCTCTGGCATCGAAAAATGGTTCGGGCAATCCGGCAAGTTCGTTCGGCAAGGGGTTGGCGTCACTGCTCAGCTCGAGCTCGCTCTGGTTGCTGATATTGGCCCACAAGCTGCTGTGTTGGGGATCTTCGCAACCGGTCGTGTAATGCCCGATCAATTGCAGGGTCAGCTGGTTGTATTCGGTCACCAGATGCGGCGGCAAGTTGACGACCTGGGTCACCTGTGCGCCGGCCGCATCCTTGGGCAAGGTCAGGCTGGCGGCGACTTCGCCGTTGATCAATACATTTATTTTTGACAGCTCGCTGAGCAACTCGGGTGAATAGGCATAGCTGAGCTTGAGCGTCGCTTTGCTGATCACCTCATCGGCCCGGACATTGAACGGGATCGAATAACGGCCATCGACACCGCGCAGATTGAAGGGATGCTTGACGCCGAGCTGCTTGAAGCTCAGGCGGTAAGGGAGGCCGTCGGCCGCAGCCGTGGTGGCAGGGCTGTCGGGCTTGCTGGCAGGTTGGGCGCCCAGGGTGGCGCAACAGCTCAGCATGGCTACCGCCATCAGCCGCACAAGTTTGCTGGCGGCCGGATGCGCAGGGGTCGGAAATCTTGACATCGATGACATCGCTTGGTTCATGGGTTAATTGGGACGGCTGGCGCCGCGGCGCAACTTGACAGGCATGCCAAAGCCTCTGCCCAGAGACAGGCGCAACAGGTTGGCACTGCCAAAGCTCAAAACATTGCGCAGCGAGGTCAAGGGCGCGTCGATCGTCGAGCGGCCCCATTCGCCCAGCCAGGCATCGGCGCGGGAGAAGGTGACCTGCGCCAACTCGCGTTGCTGGGTCACGGTCAAAGCAGCGAACTCGATGCCGACGATCGATCCTTCGCTGACCACGGTGCCGGGCAACACGGTCTCGAAGCTGCTGCTGCTCAGCGCAATATTGATCTTCTCGCCCAGCTTGACGCTGGTTTCGGCGGGCAAGGCCAGACTGACGCCATCGGTTGACAGATCGCGGGTTTCGCAGACCAGGGTGCGACCATTGGGCAGGTGGATCGTCGCCGGCAGCACCGCATTGACCCGCGGCGTGGAACGCATCTGACTGGCTTCGTTGGCAACGAAGACGGCCGCGCTGGTGATGGTGATGTTGTAGAGCCCCCAGACCAGGTTGATCACCACGGTCGAAGCGCTGCCATCGCCGGACAGCAGTCGCCAGGCACCCGCGGCTATCCCGGCCAGATTCAGCAACAGCAGCACCAGATAGGGCGAACCCATGCGCCAGTCGTAATAGTTTTCCTTGACGATCCCGCCCTTGGCCGTGACATTGAATTTGCCGAGCTTGGGGCTGAGCAGGGCCAACAGCACCGGCCAACTGATGTACCAGGCCAGGACGGTCTCATAGACCTCGTTCCAGAAGCTGTGTCTGAACTGGCCCTGCAGTCTCGAATTGGTCGCGATACTCAGCAGGATATGCGGCAAGGCAAAGGTCAAGACCATCACCCCCGAAGCCTGGAAGATCTGCGCGCCGAAAAAAAGATAAGCCAAGGGCGCTGTCAGGAACACCAGACGCGGCAGCCCATAGAAGAAATGCAGCATCGCATTGGCGTAGCAGAGTCTTTGTCCCCAGGTCAGCCCGCGACCCAGAAACGGGTTGTCGATGCGGAAGATCTGGGCCATGCCGCGCGCCCAGCGGATGCGATGTCCGATATGAGCAGACAGGCTTTCGGTGGCCAGTCCGGCGGCCTGCGGGATCGCCAGATAAGCCATGTTGTAGCCCTTGCGGCTCATCTTCAGCGAGGTATGTGCGTCTTCGGTGACGGTCTCTACGGCAATACCGCCGACCTCCATCAAGGCCTTGCGTCGCAACACGGCGCAGGAACCACAGAAGAAGGCCGCATTCCAGAGGTCATTGCCGTCCTGCACCAGGCCATAGAACAATTCGCCTTCGTTGGGGACGACCCGGAAGGTATTGAGGTTGCGTTCGAACGGATCGGGCGAATAGAAGACATGCGGCGTCTGCAGCATGGCCAGCTTCTTGTCATGCAGGAAAGCGCCCAGGGTGAGCTGCAAAAACGACCTTGTCGGCACATGGTCGCAATCGAAGATCACCACGAACTCGCCTTGGCTGCGCGCCAACGCGGCGTTGAGGTTGCCGGCCTTGGCATGGGAATTGTCATTGCGCGTCAGGTAAATCACTCCAGCCGCCTGGCTGAAGACTTTGAACTCTTCGCGGCGTCCGTCGTCGAGCAGATGGACGCGCAAACGGCCGGTCGGCCAGTCCATAGACTGCGCGGCCAGCACCGTGGCACGGACCACGCTCAGTGGTTCGTTATAGGTCGGAATGAAGACATCGATCGTCGGCCATGTGTTGATGTCGGCGGGCAAGGGTTGCGGCTTGCGCTTCAAGGGCATGGTGGTCTGCACATAGCCGAGCAGCAGGATGGTCAAGGCATAGATCTCGGCCAGCACCAAACCCCAGCCGAGGATGCCGTCGAGCAGATGATCGAAGTCGAGCGTATTGCTCAAGCGCCAGAACATATAGCGCAGCGATGCGGTCACCGACAGCACGACCATCACAATCACCCCGATCTGGCCCGGCACCGAACGCCTGATCCAGAGCGCTGCGATCACCGTGAGGCTGCCGAAGGCGAATTGCTGATAGACGTCGAGCGGCACCGCAATCACCATTGCGGTCATGACAGCGGCGACCAGCAGCAAGGCTTTGCTCAGCAGCGGATGGGCCTGCCAGCGAGTTTTGACTTTTGTGCCTGACAGCCATTCAGCAGGCTGGGCGGGTGTTGCGCTTTTCACGCGACCGTCCGGTAACTCATTGTCAGACGGGACAGCACCTGCTCGCAAATCAGCGCCAGGTCTGCGGCCCCGCGGCTGTGTTTGTCGTAATCGCAGACGAACTGGTTGCAGGCCAAGGCTTCAGGAATGGCCTGGTCCTGATGCACCAGCCCCATTGCCTTCTTGCCGAACTGCGTGCGCATGACATAGGCGACATCACTATTGAGTTGGCGCGAATGGTCGACCTGGTTGACCAGATAGGCATAGTCATTGAAGTCATTGCGATTCAGGCAATAGCGTTGGATCAGACCGATCATCGAGGGCAGGGTGGCGTAAGAAGCCGCATCCGACAGCACGACGATCAAGGCCATATTCGCTGCCGTCAAGGCTTGGGTCAGGTAGACCGAGGGCCCGGGTGGGGTGTCGACGATGACCACCGCATCTTCAGGCAGGTTCAGCATTTCGAGCCTTTGCCGCAGCAGCATTGGCTGCTCCCTGAGCAGATGTTCGAAGGCCTCTCGGTCTTCTTCCTCGACCTGCCCGTAAGGCATCAAGTCACAACCGAACTCTGTTTGCAGCAAGGCATGGCGCCAATCCATGCCGGTCAAGGCGGCTTCGACGAGTCCATCGTCGTGCGGCAAATCGAGGCCGAAATGCAACTGCAGGGCGTTCTGTGGGTCAAGGTCGACGGCCAATGTCGGAACGCCGGCGCGCGAGATGGCCATGCTGAGGTTGGCGCTAAGGGTGGTCTTGCCGACACCACCTTTGGCCGAAACGATGGCAATGATTTTCATGTTCAGGCCGCCTTCTTGAAGAGTGACAGCTTGATGTCGGCCGCCTGGCCGGCTTCAACGCGCTGGGATGCCTCGATTCGCTTGAAAAGCTGGCCGAGTTCACTGTTTGATTTGGCTGGCTGTTGCATCGATTCCGGCCTTGCTGGCTGGGCCGCAGCGTTGACCACCGCGGCCAACAATGGCATGGCCGCCTTGACAGGCGCAGGACTGCGAATCGGCATTGGTGCAGCAGGCATGGCGCGGCTGCGCTGCGCTGCGGCAGGCAAATCGGCCGGCAAATCGACGCTGGTCCATGGGCGCTCGCGGCGCCTACCGCGCCGCGCCGCTGTTGCCACAGGTTCTGCGCTCAGGCCCTGGGCCAGCAATGGCCAGCGGGCCTGGCATTTGCTGGCCAGTTCGTCGCGAACGATTTCGCGGTAATCACCAAAGTCGTCACCAACGATGGATCTCAGGCTCTGGATGTCTTTTGCCATTTTCATTGGGTAGCTTGTTATGGGTTTGATGGACGGCTTGCTTGCGTCAAGGCTTACAGACTGAGCTCGAGTTCGAGCGTGCCGAATTCGTCGACCTGGCTGACTTGCCGTACGCACAACTCGTTGCTCGCCCCGAGGCTGGCCAGCCACTGCTGGTAGACGCCGCTGAGGAATGAAGGCACCCAGACCTTGGTGTCATCACCCAATGCCGCGGCCAGCAAGTCGCCGTTGCCCGCGCCATGGTGGACGATGCGCAACTTGCCGCCGGCATCGTCGAGGTCGATCCAGCCCCAATCCATGCTTTGCCAACGGGCCGAAATGGCGATCTGCAGTTCTTCCAGATTGCTGCAGACCGCCAAGGCCGATTGGGTTGCGTAGCGTTGGCCGATGCGGTGAGCGAAATCATGGCCATTGCTGTGCCGGCTGGTGCCGGACAGCTCCTGCGCCATCGCCGCGAGTACGCTGCGCCATTGGCGTGAACATTCACGCTGAATCTTGTAATCTGTATTTTTGGAAGGGGTCACGAATCGATACTCCTGTTGGGGTGAAGTGTGGAAAGTCAGCCTTGGCCTGGGGTGGCTCGAACGATCTATCAGGCTTCGCCGGCAAGGCGACCTTCGCTGCCTGTTTTCTCGCTTCTCTCGAGGCGGTGTGGCCGAAGATTAATGGGCCTGGCGCTGTTTTGGACGGGCCATCGAGATGAGGCCGTGACCTATTGACGTTTTCAGCCGATTGCGAAGAAAAGACGCGGTTGGTCGTTGTTTTCACTCAATGCAAGGGCCTGTATTGGATCGATGTCCGAAGCGGGAAAGCGGCGGCTCGCCTGGCAAAAAGCGGGGATTGCTGATCGGGTGGGGGCTGCGCTGTCGCGCAATTCGCCGCTGTCAGCGCAGGATGCGCCCTGGGTTGAAAATATTCTGCGGGTCGAGGGCCCGCTTGATGGTTTGCATCAGGCCGATGGCGACCTTGCTCTTGCGCGCAGCGAGCTCGTCGACCTTGAGTTGACCGATCCCATGTTCGGCTGAAATGGAGCCGCGGTAGCGGTCAACTGCGTCGTAGACGATGCCGTTGATCACCGCCTCATGCGCGGCGAGGAAGCCGGCGGGATCGATCCCCTCGGGAGCCTGCACGTTGTAATGCAGATTGCCGTCGCCGAGATGGCCGAAGTCGACCAGACGCACACCCGGAAACGCTGCCGCCAGAGCGGCATCAGTGCTGGCGACAAATTCCGCGATGCTAGAAACGGGCAGGGCGATGTCATGTTTGATATTCAGGCCTTCAAGACTTTGGGCCAGCGGAATCGATTCGCGCAGATGCCAGAAATTGCGCGACTGCAGCAGGTTCTGCGCTACGGCGGCGTCGCCGATCAAGCCACGCTCGAGGGCTGTTTCGAGCAGGCCTTCAAAGACCGTTTTGGCATGGGCTTCGCTCTCGCTGTCAGACAACTCCAGCAGCACGGTCCAGGGACTTGCGGCCAGCGGTTGGGGTAATTGCGGGAAATGCCGCTGCACCAGTTCGAGCGAGAAACGATTCATCAACTCGAAGCCGGTCAAGCCGGCGCCGGCGCGTTGCTGTGCCAGGCCCAGCAACTGCACTGCGTCTTCAAGGCTGGCGCAAATCGCCAGGGCGGTGGTGCGTGCCAACGGTTGCGGGTAGAGCTTCAAGGTGGCCGCTGTCATCACGCCCAGCGTGCCTTCGCTGCCGATGAACAGGTCGCGCAGCGAATAGCCGGTGTTGTCTTTGCGCAGACCTGACAAGCCGTCCCAGATTTCGCCGTCTGCCGTCACCACCTCGAGCCCCAGACAAAGCTCGCGCGCATTGCCGTAGCGCAGCACCTGGGTACCACCGGCATTGCTGGCCAGATTGCCGCCGATCGTGCAACTGCCCTCGGCCGCCAGGCTCAGTGGAAACAGCAACCCTTGAGCCGCGACCGCCTGTTGCAAGGTTTGCAGCACACAGCCCGCTTCGACCGTGACGGTCAGATTGGCGGCATCGATGGCGCGAATGCGCTGCATGCGGGTCAGGCTCAGCAAGATCTGGCGGCCGCTGTCGTCGGGGGTCGAACCACCGACCAGACCGGTGTTGCCGCCTTGCGGCACCAGGCTGACGCCATGCCTTGTGCAGAGGCGCACGATCTCGGCCACCTGGCGGGTATCGGCCGGCCTGACCACCGCCAGCGCGCGGCCGCGATAGCGTTTGCGCCAGTCCTGTTCATAGGCAGCCATGTCGCCGCCAGTCAAGAGACCGGCATCGCCCAGCAGGTCCTGCAGCGATTGCAATAGCGGCGTGCTCATCAGTTTGCAGCGGCTCGCGCTGCGGCCAGACGCAATCTGACATGCAAGGCGCAGGCCATGAAAATCAAGCTGCTGAGCATCAACTCCAGGCTTGCCAGCCAGACTGACAGGCCTTGGTCGCTGGTGGCGCGCACCGCGCCCTCGGCAAAGTACAGCCAGATCATCAGGCTCAGCCAGCGGAAGGTATAGAGCCGGTAGCGCCACAAGCCCAACATCGGCACCAGCAGCGGCAAGGCCTTGATCGCCAGCCTGCCACTGCCGGTCGGCGCGAGCCACAGTTCCCAAGCCAGACAAAGCGCGAACAGCAAGACCAAGGACCACAAGGCCAGGTTGCGGGAAAAGGCTTCGCGGCCGCTTGCCTGCGTTCGCAAAGGGGCTGTTTTTTCTTGGTTCTCGCTCATGCTGGCATCATAGCCAGCATGAGCAAGTCAACTATCGATGCGCAAGACGCTTTTCCCAAGCCCGAATCGCTGCTTGTCACGCTGCTGCATTGGCCCTGGCGGCAAACGCTGGTCAGCCTGATCGAACGCTTCAAGGAGCACCGTCTGGGCCAGACCGCTGGCAGCCTGACCTTCACCACGCTGATCTCGCTGGTGCCGCTGCTGACAGTGACGCTGGCGCTGTTTACAGCCTTTCCGATTTTTTCTTCCTTCCAGATCGCGCTTGAAAAATATTTTCTGAAAAGCCTGATTCCCGACAACATCGCGCGTCCGGTGCTTGGCGCCTTGACTCAGTTCGCGGCCAAGGCAAACCGTCTGGGCAGCGTCGGCCTGGTGGTGCTTGGCATTACCGCGCTGGCCTTGATGTTGACGATAGACCGCACCTTGAACTCGATCTGGTGCGTGCAACGCAGTCGCCCGATCGCACAGCGCGTACTGGTGTACTGGTCGGCGCTGACCCTGGGGCCCTTGTTGCTCGGTGCCAGCCTGGCGCTGACCAGCTATGCGGTTTCTACCGGTCAGGACTTGGTGGGCAGCTTGCCGCAAAGCATCTCGGCCTTGTTGAATCTGCTCGAGTTGGCCATGATGGCGGCGGGCATGGCCGCGCTGTTTCACTATGTGCCCAACACCGATGTGCGTTGGCGCCATGCCTTGCTCGGCGGCATCTTTGTCGCCCTGGCATTTACCGCAGCGAAGAGCGGCCTGGCCTGGTATGTCAAGCAGGTGCCGACTTTCTCGACGCTCTACGGCGCTTTCGCGACCTTGCCGATTTTTCTGGTCTGGCTCTACCTCGGCTGGACCATCGTGCTGATCGGCGCAGTATTGGCGGCGAACGCGCCTAGTCTGGCGCAGGGTATGAGGCGCCGACCTGCGATGCCGGGCCTGGCCTTCGAGATGGCGATTGATCTGCTACGCCAGCTATGGCTGAGCCATCTGCGCGGCGAAGTCGGGCTCAGCAGTCTGTCGCTGGCTGCGCGGCTGCGCATCGATCCACTGCAGCTCGAGCCGGTGATTGACGAATTGGTCGACATGGACTGGGTCGGCCGGCTCGAGGAGGCTGGCGCACAGCGCCTGGTGCTGCTCTGTGCGCCGCAGCAGACTGCTCTTGAACCTTTGCTGGAATCGATGCTAGCCAGTCGCAGCAAGGGCCTGGAGGGGTTGTGGCTGCGCAGCGATTGGAAGCAGCTGAAACTGGCCGATCTGCTCGATCAACCGGCCCTGGGATAAAACGAAAATCCTTGTCAGGCTCGGCGATCCTGAACTGGGCAGGCTGGCAGATCCCCTTGCTGATAATTGCGCTTATTGGTGCACGACCACCAGCAAGGCAATGGCAACTTCCACTTTCGAGGGATTGCGGATGGCATGCGGCGCATCTGCGGCGTAGCGCGCGGTGTCGCCGCTGCTGAGCAGTTTTTCGCCGCCTTGGGCGCTGAGCAACAAGCTGCCGTTGTTGACGGTCAGGTGCTCGCGCGAACCTGACTCATGGGCCGCTGATTCAATCGCGCCGCCGGGTTGTATCGTCAGTTCGTACCACTCGAACTGGCCGGCCAACTCGATCGGTCCGAGGATATGCATGCGGCACAAACCGTCAGGGCTGCTCAGTGAAGGCATCGCATGATTGCCCACCAGTTCGATTGACTTTGAACCGGCCTTGGCACCGCCACCAAGCAGTTCCGAGAGTTCAACCCGCAAGGCATTGGCAAGGCGCCAGACGACGGCAACTGTCGGATTGGCCTGGTTGCGCTCGATTTGCGACAACATCGATTTTGAGACGCCGGCACGGCGCGACAACTCGTCCAGTGACAGCGCCTGCGCCTGGCGCAATGCTTGCAAGGCAGCTCCGACCCTGGGCGGTTCAGTCGCTGTTTGTGGGGATTTGGACATGCTTGACCTCGAAGTTGAAATCCTTGATACTGGACATTCGTTCGATATATCGAATAAACCAGGATATTGTGCACCCGGAGCGCCATGATGAAGCAAGCCAATGATTTTTATGAACATCTTCGCGGCGAACTGCAGGCCATCCGGGATGCCGGGCTGTACAAGACCGAGCGCAGCATTACCGGGCCACAAGGCGCGCTGGTGCATCTCGAATCAGGTCGCGAGTTGCTCAATCTCTGCGCCAACAACTATCTGGGGCTGTCCAGTCATCCGCAAGTGATCGCCGCAGCGCATCAGGCTTTGCGCAGCCATGGCTATGGCTTGTCCTCGGTACGCTTTATCTGCGGCACGCAGGACCTGCACAAGACCCTCGAGTCGCGCTTGTCGCGATTTCTCGGCACCGAGGACACGATCCTCTACGCGGCGGCCTTCGACGCCAATGGCGGCCTGTTCGAGCCGCTGCTGGGCGAAGAAGACGCGGTGATCAGCGATGAGCTGAACCATGCCTCGATCATCGACGGCATCCGTCTTTGCAAAGCCAAGCGCTACCGCTACAAGCATGACGACATGGCTGATCTGCAGCGTTGCCTGGAGGAAGCCCGGGACGCTGGTGCGCGCTTCACCCTGGTTTTCACCGACGGCGTGTTCTCGATGGACGGCACCATCGCCAAGCTCGATCAGATCCGTGAAATCAGCGATCGATTCGGTGCGCTGCTCGGTATCGACGAATGCCACGCCAGCGGGTTCCTTGGCCGCACCGGCCGCGGCACTCATGAGTACCGCGGCGTTTTCGGCAAGGTCGACATCATCACCGGCACCCTGGGCAAGGCGCTCGGCGGCGCATCGGGCGGCTTTACCAGCGGCAGGCGCGAGGTGATCGAGTTGCTGCGGCAGCGTTCACGGCCCTATCTGTTTTCGAACACCGTGGCGCCGATGATCGTCGGCGCGTCGATCGCGGTGCTCGATCTGCTCGAGGGCAGCACGGAATTGCGCGACAAGCTTGAGCTCAATACCGCCTGGTTCCGCCAGGCAATCCAGGCCGCCGGTTTTGAGATCAAGCCAGGCAGCCATCCGATCGTGCCGATCATGGTGCATGACGCCAGGCTGGCCCAGGCTTTGAGCGCCAGGCTGCTCGAGCTCGGTGTCTATGCGGTCGGATTCTTTTTTCCGGTCGTTCCCAAGGGCCAGGCGCGCATCCGTGTGCAGATTTCGGCCGGCCATGAACCGGCCCAGCTTGAACAGGCAGTGGCTGCATTTGCGCAAGCCGGGCGCGAACTGGGCTTGATCAAAACCGCCGCATGAAGATCCTCATCATTGGCGCCAACGGCCAGATCGGCACCGAGTTGGCGCAGTCGCTGGCGCTGCGCCATGGCCAGGCCAATATCATCAGCTGCGACCTGGCACCGCAGGGCCGCTCGCCCGAGCTGACCCATGAAATGCTCGACGTCACCGATGCCGCGGCGCTGGCGACGGTGGTCAAGCGGCATGGGATCCGGCAGATTTACCACCTCGCTGCAGCGCTATCGGCCACAGGTGAGCAGCATCCGATGTGGGCCTGGGACCTGAACATGAAAGGCCTGCTCAATGTGCTGGAACTGGCCCGGGTGGCAAAGCTCGAGCGGGTTTTCTGGCCCAGCTCGATCGCGGCCTTCGGCCCGTCGACGCCGGCGCTTGATACGCCGCAGACCTGCGCGATGGACCCGAGCACCGTCTACGGAATTTCCAAACTGGCGGGCGAACGCTGGTGCGCCTGGTACCACGCCAAGCATGGCGTCGATGTGCGCAGCCTGCGTTATCCCGGCCTGATCAGCTACAAGACCGCACCCGGCGGCGGCACCACCGACTATGCGGTCGAGATCTTCCATGCCGCGCTCAAGCATGGCCGCTACCGCTGTTTCCTGGAAGCCGGCCAAGCCCTGCCGATGATGTATATGCCCGACGCGTTGCGCGCCACGCTCGAATTGATGGAGGCCCCAGCGGAAAAAATCAGGCAACGTGGCAGTTACAACCTGGCCGGTATCAGCTTCAACCCGGCCGAAATCGCCGCCGCGATTGCCGAGCGGATTCCAGGTTTCGAGATCAGCTATGCGCCCGATTTCCGTCAGGAGATCGCCGCCAGTTGGCCGCAGCGCATCGATGACAGCGTGGCCCGCGCCGACTGGGGCTGGCGGCCGGATTACGACTTGCGCGCGATGGTGGCGGAGATGTTGCAACAGTTGACACAACCCCAAGTTCGGTGAATCGACCGGGCGGACGCACTGCTAAGCTGTTGGCATGTTGAAACAGCTTCTCATCTCCATCAGCCTGCTCACCGGCGCAGGATGCGCAAGCGCACAGCCGGTTGACGATGATTCGTTTCGCTATCTTTTGGGCCTGGGCATCAACAACGGCCCGGAAGCGCCTGGGGCTGCGCATCGAAGCAGCGGCGGCGGTTTGATCTGGGCTGTGCATTGGGGTAAATGGCGGCTCTCAACTTCGGGGGCTACGGCCCTGATGGGTTTCGGCAATGTGACGGTAGGGCCGGGCAGTGGTGCCAGTCGCGATCTGCTGCGCAGCGAGAACTTCCGACTCGGTTTCGGACTGCGTATTGACAACGGCCGCAAGAGCGAAGACCTGGCGCTGACCGCCGGCCTTCCCGATGTGCAGAGAACCCTGCTTGGGCGCGTTTACGCCAGCTACACCTTGTCGAAGGATTGGCAGCTTGCCGCCGCAGTCAACCAGGATCTGCTTGGCAAGGGCGGCGGTCTGGTCTGGAACGCCGACCTCAGCCACCAACTGTTTGCCTCGAAGGCCAGCGCACTCAGCGCTGGAATCGGCATTTCAGGCACCGATGGCCGGCATATGCGCAGCTATTTCGGCGTGCCGGTCGATTCGGCAGCAGCGCTTCGATTCGGCCATGCTTATCTGCCCGATGCCGGCCTGCGCGATGCCGCGGTCGGTGTCAGCTACACCCGTGCGATCACGCCGCGCTGGGTTGGTTTCGCCAATCTCAGTGCTTCCAGACTGCTTGGTCAGGCGGCAGACAGCCCCTTGACCCAGAACCCGACCGGCGTCAGCTGGAGTGTCGGGCTGGCCTACCGGAATTGATCGGGTCGGCGGTCAAACCTCCAGCGCTTGGCGGATCGCCAGCAGCAATTGATCGGGGCGCTCGGCCATCAACGAATGCCCGCAATCCAGCGTGACGACGCTGGCCTGCAAGGCTTCGGCCAAGGCCCGGGCTTGCTTGGGCGCGGTCATCTGGTCCGAGCCGCCGAGGATCATGCCGGTCCTGCATATGACCCTGCTTGCAGCCGACATTCCGCCGGCATAGGCATCGCAGATCCGGAAATCATGTTCGAACAGATTGACCCCTGTTTGCAGCTTCAGCATGCGGCGCTTCAAGGCGATTTCACCACCCTGCAGCCAGGCGCCGGGGCCTGGGTAGGAGGGCTTGCCGGCCCAACTGGCAAAGGAAAAGCCGTTCACCATCTTGATGGCCTGCAGCGGTTGCGTACGTGCCAAATCGAGCAAGGCAGGCGAAACCTTCATCGGGCAAGCCGTGGCCAGCAGGAACAGATGGCTGGCCCGCAATGGCGCTTGTGCGGCCGCTTCGAGGGCGATCAACGAGCCCATGCTGTGTCCGACCAGCGCGGCCTGCTGCACGCCCGCAGCATCGAGCAGTTGCCAGATCCAGGCCCCCAGGTCTTCGACGCTGTCGAGTGGCAGCGAAGCGCTGCGCCCATGGCCGGGCAGGTCGACCGCCAGCACAGCCCAGCCATGATGGGCGAACCAGCGCGCCAGCAAAGTCCAGACGCTGTGGTCATTCATCGCTCCATGGATGAAGACGATGCAGGGCAGGGCAGGGTCAAACGTTTTTCCGCCGCTGTAGGCATAGACGGCTTGGCCATTGAGTTGGATGTTCATCAAGACTCCAGCTTATCGGCAGGCGATCTTCAGCGCGCGCTTCAGGTCGTCGATCAGGTCATCAGCGTCTTCGAGACCGATCGACAGCCTGATCGTCCCGGCGCTGATGCCAGCCAAATGCAGCGCCCCATCGTCCATCCGGCTGTGCGTCGTGCTGGCCGGGTGGATCACCAACGAGCGGCAGTCGCCGACATTGGCCAGATGCGAAAAAATCTTCAACGCCTGGATGAAGTCACGGCCTTGTTCGCGGCTGCCTTTCAGGTCGAAACTGAAGACCGATCCGCAGCCCCGCGGCAGCAGCCTTTGCGCCAAGGCGTGGTCAGGATGGGATGGCAAACCGGGATAGCCCACGCCCAGCACGGTTGGCTGGGCAGCGAGGAATTCAGCGACCTTCTGCGCGTTTTGCACATGGCGCTGCATGCGCAGCGGCAGCGTCTCGATGCCCTGCAAAATCAGCCAGGCGCTGTGCGGACTGATGCAGGCGCCGAAGTCGCGCAGACCCTCGCGGCGCGCCCGCAGCAGAAAAGCGCCGACAGTACTTTCCTCGCTGAAGACCATGCCGTGGAAGCCGGCATAGGGCTCGCAAAGCTCGGCGAACAAGCCATGCTTGTCATGCGCTGCCTGCCAATCGAAGGCGCCGCTGTCGACCAGCACGCCGCCGACCACGGTGCCATGGCCCGAAAGGAATTTGGTCGCCGAGTGGTAGACCAGATCGGCGCCATGCTCGAACGGGCGCAGCAAATAGGGTGTCGTCAGCGTCGAATCGAGCAGCAGCGGCAGGCCGGCCTCATGCGCAATTGCGGCGACCTGCGCAATGTCAAGCAGGTCCATGCCCGGGTTGCCCAAGGTTTCGCCGAACAGCAACTTCGTGTTCGGCCGGATCGCTGCGCGCCATCCGTCGAGGTCGCCGGGACGCACAAAGGTCGTCTGGATGCCGAATCGCGCCAAGGTGTAATGCAGCAGATTGTGCGAACCGCCATAGAGCGCGCTGGATGAAACGATATGTGAGCCGGCGCCGGCCAATGTGGTGATCGCCAGATGCAGGGCGGCCTGTCCGCTGGCTGTGGCGATGGCGCCGATGCCGCCTTCGAGCGCGGCGACCCGCTCCTCGAAGACCGCCGTGGTCGGGTTGGAGATGCGCGAGTAGACGTGGCCGGCGCGTTCCATATTGAACAGCGAAGCGGCTTGTTCGGCGCTCTCGAACACGAACGATGTCGTCAGGTGCAGTGGCGTCACGCGGGCGCCAGTGGCCGGGTCAGGGCTGGCGCCAGCATGCAAGGCCAGGGTATCAAAACCAGGGTCTGAGTAGCCGGACATAGGCGATTTCGAAAGTCTTGGGTGGCTTGATTGTGTGCTATGTTTGAAGGCAACAGTCGCCCACAAAGGCGGCCCCGAAAATTTGAGGAGATGAACATGAAAGTCATCGATATCCTGCGCGTCAAGGGCGGCACGTTGTTCACGGTCTCGCCCGATGAGTACCTGTCGGTCGTTGTTACGACGATGGCCGATCAGGACATCGGCTCACTGGTGGTGATGGCGCATGGCGAACTGGTCGGCATGTTGACCTTCCGTGAAGTCATCGAGGCGCTGGTCCGAAACGGCGGCAGCATCGGCAGCTTGCAGGTGCGCGGCGTGATGGACGACCATCCGCTGACCTGCACGCCCGAGACCGACATGGACGAGGTGCGCCGCATGATGCTGGGCCGCCATGCGCGCTATATGCCGGTGCTCGATGGCCGCACCTTGATGGGCGTGATTTCGTTTTACGACGTGGCCAAGGCGGTGGTTGACGGCCAGGATTTCGAGAACCGGATGCTCAAGGCCTATATCCGCGACTGGCCGCTCGAAGACCAGCCGGCCGCGAGCGAGACACCTAACCCATAGCCGCCGGTAGAATCGGGGGCTTCAGCAATCACGGGTTCCCCATGTCAGGCAGCACTTTCGGCGAATTGTTCAGGGTCACCAATTTCGGCGAAAGCCATGGCCCGGCGATCGGTTGCGTGATCGACGGTTGCCCGCCCGGATTGACTCTGTCAGAGGCTGACATCCAGCCCGAACTGGATCGTCGGCGACCCGGCACTTCGCGCCATGTCACGCAGCGCCAGGAGCCTGACATCGTCGAGATCCTCTCCGGCGTCTATGAAGGCCGGACCACCGGCACGCCGATCTGCCTGCTGATCAAGAATACCGACCAGCGCAGCCGCGATTACGGCAATCTGCTCGATACCTTTCGCCCCGGACATGCTGACTACAGCTACTGGCGCAAATACGGGCTGCGCGACCCGCGCGGTGGCGGCCGGTCTTCAGCCCGATTGACCGCGCCGATGGTTGGCGCAGGGGCTGTCGCCAAGCTTTGGTTGAAACAGAAATACGGCTGCGAATTCCGCGGCTGCATGACCCAGTTGGGCAGTATCGAGATTCCGTTCGAGGGCTGGCAGCATGTGCCGAACAACCCGTTTTTTGCTGCCAATGTCAGCAAGATCGACGAGCTCGAAGCCTATATGGATGCGCTGCGAAAGTCCGGCGATTCGGTCGGCGCGCGCATCCGGGTTGAGGCCGTCCATGTGCCGGTCGGCCTGGGTGAGCCCTTGTTCGACAAGCTCGACGCTGACATCGCTTATGCGCTGATGGGCATCAATGCGGTCAAAGGTGTCGAGATTGGCGCCGGCTTTGGCGTGGTCGCGCAGCATGGCAGCGAACATGGTGACGAGTTGACGCCGCTGGGCTTTGCCAGCAACAACTCGGGCGGCATGCTCGGCGGGATTTCAACCGGGCAGGACATCGTCGCGTCGATCGCGATCAAGCCGACCAGTTCGATCCGCAGCCCGAAGGCGTCGATCAACCGTGCGGGAGAGCCAGCTATCGTCGAAACCTTTGGTCGCCATGACCCCTGCGTCGGCATCCGTGCCACGCCGATTGCCGAAGCCATGCTGGCCCTGGTGCTGATGGACCATGCCTTGCGGCAGCGCGCCCAATGCGGCGATGTGGAGTTGCCGATCGCCGCGATAGCCGCAGCAGCACCCTAGTGCCGGCTGATTCGAAGCGTTCGCTGAGCGCCTGCGCAGCGCTGTCATGCGTCTATTTCGCAGCCATCGGCGGCTTCAATCCTTACGCGCCGCTCTGGTACAAGGAACTCGGCATGTCGGTGTTTGCAATCGGCGTGCTGGTCTCCCTGCAGAGTTGGACCCGCATCTTCGCGACCTATGCCTGGGGCGCGCTGGCGGACCATAGCGGGCAGCGGGTGCAGATCATTCGCTGGGCGGCGCTGGCCAGTTTTGTGGCCGGGCTCGGATTCCTGGCGCCACCGCATTTCGCGACCCTGGCGCTGGCGACCTTGCTGATGTTTTTGTTCAACGCAGCCATCGTTCCACTGAACGACACCGTGGTCGCTGCACACTTGGTCAGTGAAGACGGTCAAATGGACGCCAAGCGCTACGGTCGAGTGCGAGTCTGGGGTTCGATCGGCTTTTTGCTGACCGTCGTGCTGGCCGGTTGGTGGTTCCAGCATGCCGGCATGCAGGCCTTTGCCTTCACCATCATCGGTTTGCTGGCGCTGGTGGTCTGGGCGGCTTGGCGCTTGCCGATTCAGTCCGGCCAGATGATGGTCAAGGCGGACCCCGAACAGGCGCAACTGTCGATTGGCGCGGTGCTCGGCAGGCCCGAAGTGCGCTGGTTCTTTGTCAGTGTTTTTCTGACTGTCCTCGCGCATTCTTCGATCTATGCATTTTTCAGCCTGTACCTGGTCGAACTGGGTTTTGGCAAGCAGGTCGTCGGCATGCTCTGGGCGGTCTCGATCGTGGTCGAGATCATCTGGTTTGCCTTTCAGGGACGCATGCTCGAACGCGGTACGCTGCACCATTGGTTGATCGGCGCGGCCTTGTTGACGGCCTTGCGCTTCGCAATGATCGTCGGTGGCGGCGCCAACTTGGTCTTGCTGGTGCTGGCGCAATGTCTGCATGCGATCACTTTTGCCGCCCAGCACACCGCCTGCATTGCCCTGATCACGCGCTACTTCCCCGGGCGTTTGCGTGGTCGTGGTCAGGCCTTGTATTCGGTAATGGGTTACGGACTTTCCGGCGTTGTCGGCAGCATCGGCGGGGGCTGGCTGGTGGCGAGTCTGGGTTACCAAGCCTTGTTCATCGCTGCAATCGCTGCGGCCTTGGCCTCGGCCTTATGTGCCTGGCAAAGCCGACGGCTCGATTCGACTGCGATCGGCTGAAATGAAGCAGCTTTCCACGCTGCTGCTGTCGGCCGATCAATGCGGCTTGCAGTTCAAGCGCTGAAATCGGCATTTCGTCGCAGCACCAAGGTCAAGGGTTTACGCTAGCCCTACACTGCGGCCAGTTTCAATTGAAGAAGAATGGAGTCTTGCATGCGCAAGCAATGGTTGATCGGCGGCATCGCCGCGGTCTTGCTGACGGCAGGCGCTATTGGCGCTGTGAAAGTCATCGCCAGCCGGGGTGACAAATCCGGCGACAAGCCGCCGGCCACGCTGGAATTCTTGCCGACCGAAGTGGTCAGGCCGATGCTTGCCAGTATGCCCGGCGAGATCGATTTTTCGGGCCCGCTGGTCGCCCCCGGTACCGTGATCGTGCGCGCCAAGTCAGCCGGTACGCTGCTGAGTCTGAGCGTTCAGGAAGGCAGCCGGGTCAAGGCAGGCCAGTCGCTCGGTCAGGTCGATATGGAAGAGTTGCGCTATCGGATTGCCGAACGCAGCGCCAGCGTGGCGGCGGCCCAGGCCCAGATGCAGCAGGCCGAGCGCCAGTTCAAGGCCAGCCAGGGCCTGGCTGAACAGAACTTCATCGCTTCGACTGCCCTTGATACAGCGCGTGCTAGCCTGGAAGCGGCGCGCGGCCAACTCCTCGCTGCCCAGGCCCAATGGGACAGTGCGCAGGTGACGCTGCGGCAGGCTGCGCTGGTCGCGCCGATCAGCGGGGTCGTTTCGAAGCGCCATGCCTTGCCGGGTGAAAAGCTGGCGCCGGAACAGCAAATCCTCAGCATCGTCGATTTGAGCCAGCTCGAATTGGCCGGTTTGGTCGGCACCCATGAGGTCAGCCGACTGCAGGCGGGCATGGCGGTGCAGGTGCAAGTCGAGGGCGCTTTGACCGGAGTCGAGGCGCGTATCAGCCGCATCGCGCCAGCGGCCGAACCGGGCACGCGTTCGATCGGCGTCACGCTCTTGTTGCCCAATCCGAAAGAGGAATTTCGTGCCGGCCAATATGCTTCGGCGAAGGTCATGCTTGTCGATTCGACCCAGCGCATGACCTTGCCAGAGTCCGCGGTCAGCAATCTTTCGGGCCAGTCGCAGGTCTGGTTGATCGAGAACGGCGCCTTGCTGCGCCGCATCATCAGCACCGGACGACGCGATCAGCGCGAAGGCCGGATCGAGGTGTTGCGAGGTCTGAAGGAGTCTGACCAGGTGCTTGCTGCACGTTTTGACAATCTGCGTGAAGGTGCCAAGGCTCTGGTACTGACCAAGGCCAAGAGCTGAACCGGCGCCAAGACCATGTGGATCACTAAAGTATCAATCCAGAACCCGGTCTTTGCGACGATGGTGATGGTGGCCTTGTGCGTGCTGGGGATGTTCTCCTATGCCAGACTAGGCGTCGAGCAGATGCCCGACATTTCGATGCCGGGCGCCTGGATCGATGTTCGCTACCCCGGCGCTTCGCCCGATGCAGTCGAGCGCGAGGTGGCCAAGCCGCTCGAAGAAGCGATCAACACGATCTCGGGGGTCGATCGGATCCAGTCGCGCAGCTTCGAGGGCCGTGCCCAGGCCAGCGTCGAGTTCAGCCTGAATACCGATATGAGCCGGGCGATGCAGGACCTGCGCGACCGCGTGGCAGCGGCGCAAGCGGCTTTCCCGAAGGATGTGAAAGCGCCGACCGTTTCGCGCTTCCAGGGCGACAACGCGCAACCGGTGGTCGTGATGGCCTTGATGAGCAAGACAAGGCCAGCGCGCGAGTTGTCGTTATTGGGCGAATTGGTCATTGCCAAGCGGCTCGGCCGGGTCGAGGGTGTGGCCAAGGTCGACGTCGGCGGCATCGTCTCACGTGAGGTACGCATCGATCTTGACCCTTTGAGACTGCGCGCCTATGGCGTGACGCCGGCTGAAATCGCCTTGGCGCTGCGCGAAGCCAATAGCGACCAACCGGTGGGACTGCTGTCAGATCAAAGCAGTGATGCGATCCTGCGCGTCGAAGGTCGGATCAAGGATCCGAAACAGTTTGCCAACATGGTCGTGGCCAGGCGAGGCAATCTGGTGCTGACGCTGAGCGATCTCGGTCACTTGGTCGAACGCGAGCGCGAACCCGACAGCATCGCCCGCATCAACGGTGCGCCGGCCATCACCTTCAACATCTTCAAGCAGCAGGACGCCAACATCGTCGCCACCGGTAATGCGGTCAAGGAGGCGATGGAGGAATTGAAAAAATCGCTGCCGGAAGGCGTCGAGCTGAACCTGATCTACGCCAACAGCGACTGGGTCAAAGAATCGCTGACCGGCCTCAAACACACGCTGATCGAAGGTGCTTTGCTGACGATCGCGATCGTCTTCCTGTTCCTGCACAGCTGGCGTTCGACCATCATCACCGGGCTGACCTTGCCGATTTCGGTGATTTCGAGCTTCATCGCGGTGCAAGCCTTTGGCTTCACCTTGAACTTCATGACGATGATGGCGCTCAGCCTGTGCATCGGCCTGTTGATCGACGACGCAATCGTCGTGCGCGAAAACATCGTGCGCCATCTCGGCATGGGCAAGAACCATCACCGGGCCGCATTCGAAGGCACCAACGAGATCGGTCTGGCCGTCATGGCCACGACCTTTGCGATTTGTGCGGTCTTCGTGCCGGTGGCCTTCATGGGCGGCATCATCGGCAAGTTCTTCTACCCCTTCGGCATCACCGTGGCGGTGGCGGTACTGGTCAGCCTGTTCGTCAGCTTCACGCTCGACCCGATGCTGTCGTCGGTCTGGAAGGATCCGCCCAGCGACCGCTTGCGCCATTTGCCTGTGCTCGGGTCGATGATGCGCGGCACTGACCGATTGATGGATGGGCTGCACCTGCTTTATGAACGCTTGATCCATTGGGCTTTTTCGAGCAAACGCTACCGCTTGTTTGTGCTGCCGGTCTGGGCCCGGCCCTTCGACGCACAAGGCCAGTGCGACCGCAGTCAGCCACGCCGGTTTCGAATGGCGACGCTGACGCCACGCGGCATCGTGCTGGCTGGCGGCTTGGCGAGCTTTGTGCTGGCGCTCGGGCTGACACCCTTGGTCGGCAGTGAGTTCATACCGCAAACCGACCAGGGCTTTACCCAGGTCAACCTGCGCATGCCGGTGGCATCGAGCCTGGATCGCAGCAATGCCAAAGTGCTGCAGGTCGAAGAGATCCTTAGCCGTTTCCCTGAAATCAAGAACGTCTCGACGGTGGTCGGCAGCAGCGGCGAGGGGATGTCGACCGGCAGGAATCAGGCGGCCTTGAATATCTCGCTGCAAGATCGCAGCCAGCGTCAACGCAGCCAGAAGCAGGTGGAGGATGCGATCCGCGCCGACATCGCCAAGATTCCCGGCGTCGAGGTCAGCGTCGGTTTCGATCGACCGATCTGGGTCACCATCCTTGGCAACGACCCAGAGGCTCTGACCTTGGTGACGAATGAATTTGCAGCCAAACTGAAGCTGATCCGCGGCGCGGTCGATGTTGATTCGACCGTCAAACCAGGGTTGCCGGCCTTCGCTGTGCGCTTGAAGGATTCTGCGATTCGTGAGCTGGGTCTGACTGCGCCGCAGTTGGCGGCTTCGTTGCGCAGTTATGTCAACGGCGAGGTGGCAACTTACTGGACCACGCCGGACGGCAACCAGGTCGAAGTACTCCTGAGACTGCCGCGCGAACAGCGTCAGCGCATTGAACAGATGCTCAAGCTGCCGGTCGCCTTCGCCAAGGATGGCTCGCCAATCGCGCTTGATCAGGTCGCGACGATCGAAGCGGTCTTCAACCCGGAAGTGATCCGGCGTCAGAACCTGCAACGGCGCGAAGCGGTCTACGCTGGCGTGCAGGGCCGACCCTCGGGCGATGTCAACGACGAGGTGCAAAAGCTGATCAAGTCGACGCAGTTGCCGCCCGGCATCAGCTTCAATGTCGATGGTGCTGGCAAGCAACAGGCCGAGGCTTTCAAGGGCCTGGTCGGTGCCATGGGACTGGCGGTGATCTTCATCTACATCGTGCTGGCGAGCCAGTTCGGCAGCTTTTTGCAGCCGATTGCGATCATGGCCTCGCTGCCGTTGGCGCTGATCGGTGTGATGTTGTCCTTGTTGCTGTGGCGTTCGACGCTGAACGTCTTTTCGATGATTGGCCTGGTGATGCTGATGGGTCTGGTGACCAAGAACGCGATCTTGCTGGTCGACTTTGCCAATCAGGCGCGCAAGGCCGGCGCGACAGTGCCCGAAGCGCTGCTGCAAGCCGGCCTGATCCGGATGCGACCCATCATCATGACAACTTCAGCGATGGTTTTTGGTATGTTGCCGATGGCGATTGCCTTCAATGACGGCGGCGAAATCCAGGCGCCGATGGGCCGCGCGATCATCGGCGGCGTGATCACCTCGACCTTGTTGACCCTGCTGGTCGTGCCGGTGCTCTATTCATATCTGGTGCGCGAGATCAAGCCTGCACCGGCGCTTGCCCTGGCAACGCAGGGCGGGGACTGACACCCGCCAGGCCCGTTTTGGCCAAAACCTGACAATCACTTTTCGAGTCATCGGCCCTGCTTGAATCAAACGCCTCCAGCGCCTGCGATCAATCCGTAAGTGGTTTCACTTAAATCCAAAGTGTTGATAGTTTTGGCGCCAGATGCTACCTTGAGCTCAGTCGCAAAAGGGCTGAGAAAGGCTCGATGCACAGGATCCGGGCTAGTTGTCATGATCGATCCATTCGATTCGATCTCAGGCCGGGTCGGTTACAGGCTTCGCCTGCCCGGGAGATTCTTCCGGGCGTGAATCATGGAGAGACTATGTTCAAAAAAATATTGATTGTCGGCCTGCTGTTGTCGACCTTGATCGGCATCGAACCCGCCCTTGCACAAGCCCCCGCGCCCTATGAAGTGACACCGCAATTGATTGCCGCCGCCGTCAAGGAAGCCAAGGTCGTGTTTCTATGCGTCCACCGATGCGCTGGTGTCTGAGAAGGTTGCGGGCACCTTCGAGGCGAAATATCCCGGCATCAAGGTGCAGGTCGAGCGCGCCGGCGCTGAGCGCCTGTTTCAGCGCATCAATCAGGAGTAAGGCAGCAAGATCTACATCGTCGACGTGATCGAATCAGCCGCTGCCGTCAACTTTCTTTATTTCAAGCGCAAGTGCTGGTTGCAAGCAGCCCAGCCGGCCGATGTCGCCAAGTTCCGGCCTGCTACCGAGAAAGATATTGACTTGCCGTGCTCATCTGTTGGTGATTGCCTACAACAGCAATGTGCTGAAGAAGGAAGACGCACCGAAGAGCAATGCCTAGGCGTAGTCGCTGATCGGCGGGCAGCTGCAGGACAGGTTGCGGTCACCCCAGACGTTGTCGACGCGGCCCACCGGCACCCAGTATTTCTGCCGGCGCAAACCTGGCAAGGGATAGGCCGCTTCTTCGCGGCTGTAGCGATGCGGCCAGTCGGCACCAAGCAGGCTTTCTGCCGTATGCGGCGCATTGACCAGCGGGTTGTCGTCCAGCGGCCAAATGCCTTGCTCGACCTTGGTGATCTCGGCGCGGATGGCCAGCATCGCGTCGCAGAAACGGTCGAGTTCGGCCCTGGATTCGCTCTCGGTCGGTTCGACCATCAAGGTGCCTGCCACCGGGAATGACAGCGTCGGCGCGTGGAAGCCGTAATCGATCAGGCGCTTGGCCACATCTTCGGCGCCAATGCCGCTCGACTCCTTCAGCGGGCGCAGATCAAGAATGCATTCATGCGCCACGCCGCCGCCCTTGATGCCGGCGATCTGGCTGTTGAAGTGAATTTCATAAGCATCAGCCAGGCGCGCCGCGACATAGTTGGCCGACAGGATCGCGATCTCGGTCGCCGCCTGCAGCCCTTCCGCGCCCATCATCCGCATATACATCCAGCTGATCGGCAGCACCGCCGCATTGCCCAACGGCGCGGCCGAAATCGCACCGATGGCTTCGAACGAAGCGATGCCAGCCGTGCGGTGTGCTGGCAGATAAGGCACCAGATCAGCGACCACGCAAACCGGCCCGACGCCAGGCCCGCCGCCGCCATGCGGGATGCAGAAGGTCTTGTGCAGATTCAGATGGCTGACATCGCCGCCGAATTCACCTGGTGCGGCCACGCCGACCAGCGCATTCATGTTCGCGCCATCGACATAGACCCGCCCGCCATGGGCATGGACCAGTGCGCAGATCTCCTTGACCTGCGGGTCGAAGACGCCATAGGTCGAAGGGTAGGTGATCATGATCGCAGCCAGTTCCTGGCTGTGCAGCGTGCATTTGGCGCGCAGGTCGTCGAGGTCGATATTGCCGTCGCGGCCGCAGCGGGTCACCACCACCGTCATGCCGGCCATCTGCGCCGATGCCGGGTTGGTACCATGGGCTGATTCGGGAATCAGGCAGACCCGGCGCTGGCTCTGGCCCTGTGCCGTGTGGAAGGCCTTGATGATCAGCAGGCCGGCATATTCGCCCTGCGAGCCGGCGTTCGGCTGCAGCGAGATCCCTGCATAGCCGGTAGCCTGACAGAGCCAGTCGCGCAACTGCCGGTCGAGCAGGGCATAGCCTTGCATCTGGTCCTGCGGGGCGAACGGGTGAATATCGGCAAACTCTGGCCAGGTGACGGGGACCATCTCGCTGGTCGCGTTCAGCTTCATCGTGCAAGAACCCAGCGGAATCATCGTGCGGTCAAGCGCCAGGTCCTTGTCGGCCAGGCCGCGCAGATAGCGCAGCATTTCGGTCTCGGAGTGATAGCGGTTGAAGACCGGGTGAGTCAGGTATGGCGATGCGCGTAGCAACTCGGCCGGGATCAGCGAGTTGAGGCCTTTCTCGAAAGCCTCGAAGCCCGTCACGGCGCGCCCGCCCGAAAAGACTGCCAGCAGCACCTTCAACTCGCTCCTGGTGGTGGTTTCGTCAAGCGAGATGCTGACCGAGTCGTTGGAGGCGCGGCGCAGATTGATGCCTGCATGCAAGGCGGCCGACATCACGCCTTCGGTCTTGCCGCCAGTTTGCACTTGCAACGTGTCGAAGGCCGAACGATGCGTCAGCGTCCAGCCCAGCGCTTCCAGTCGCTGCGCCAGGATCGCGGCGTAAGTGGCGATGCGCTGCGCGATCCTTTTGAGCCCGACCGGGCCATGGTAGACCGCGTACATGCTGGCGATGACGGCCGGCAGCACCTGGGCCGTGCAGATGTTCGAAGTGGCTTTTTCGCGGCGGATATGCTGCTCGCGGGTCTGCAGCGCCAACCGGTAGGCCGGCCGGCCATGCACATCGACGCTGACGCCAACCAAGCGCCCCGGCAGGCTGCGCTTGTATTCGTCCTTGCAAGCCATGTAAGCGGCATGTGGTCCGCCATTGCCCATTGGCATGCCGAAGCGCTGGCTGTTGCCCACGCAGATGTCGGCCCCTTGCTCGCCCGGCGACTTGATCAAGGTCAGCGCCAGCAGATCAGCCGCAGCGATCAGCAAAGCGCCTTGCCCATGCAGCGCATCGGCCGCACCTTGCAGGCCGCGCAGCTCGCCATTGACGCCTGGATATTGCAGCAAGGCGGCAAAGCAGCCGCTGCTGCCGGCGTCCGCTGCCGGGCCGACCTGCACATTGATGCCCAGCGGCCTGGCACGGGTCTGCACTACTTCCAGCGTTTGCGGCAGCACATCGTCGGCGACAAAAAAGACCTGTGATTTACTCTTGCCGACACGCATTGCCAGCGTCATTGCCTCGGCCGCAGCAGTCGCTTCGTCGAGCATCGAGGCATTGGCGATCGCCATGCCGGTCAGGTCGGTGACCATGGTCTGGAAGTTGACCAAGGCCTCCATCCGGCCTTGCGAAATCTCGGCCTGGTAGGGCGTGTATGCGGTGTACCAGGCGGGGTTTTCGAGGATGTTGCGCAGGATGACGCCGGGGGTCAGCGTGCCGTGGTAACCCTGGCCGATATAGCTTTTCAGCACCTGGTTCTGCGCCGCGATCGCCTTCAATTCGGCCAACGCCTGCGCCTCGCTGACAGGCGGCAGCATCGCCATCGCCGCGCTGCGCTTGATGCTGGCCGGGACGATCGCATCGATCAAGGCCCGGCGCGATGCCGCACCGATGACCGACAGCATGCCGGCTTCGTCAGCGGCGTCGGGGCCGATGTGGCGGGCATGGAATTCACCAGCGTTTTCAAGCGCTGCAAGCGGCTTCAGGGCAGACATCAACATGGCAATCCTCGGTATCGATGCACAAAATCCATCGCCCATGGCCGGTCGAGGACCGCGGGCGCAAGGCAGGGGAAATGCAGGGGGATTCCCCCGCTTCAGCTGTTTTTGACCAATTCGTCGTAAGCCGCCGGATCCATCAAACCGTCGAGCTGCGCCGCATCGGACAACTTGACCTTGAAGAACCAACCCGCGCCCAGCGGATCGGTATTGGCCAGCGCCGGGTCGTCGCGTAGCGCCTCGTTGACCTCGATGATCTCGCCGCTGACCGGCATATAGACATCGGCTGCGGCCTTGACCGACTCGACCACGCCGGCCACATCCTTGGCCGCAAAGCTCGCGCCTACCGCGGGCAGGTCGACAAATACCACATCGCCGAGCGCGTCCTGCGCATGGACGGTGATGCCCACGGTGACGCTGCCATCGGCTTCGGTCTTGACCCACTCATGGTCTTCGGTGTACTTGATCAGGCTCATGGTTTCTCCAGTGAAAATTTCAATTGCGGATATAACGATTGGGTGTGAAAGGCATCGCGGTCACCGTCATTGGCGTGCGTTTGTCGCGCACCAAAGCAAAAACTTGCGCGCCGATGTTCGCATGCTCGGCCTGCAGATAAGCGATCGCCACCGGTTGGTTGACGCTGGGGCCGAGCGTGCCGCTGGTGACGATGCCCAGCGGACTGCCGTCAGCCGCCACCAGTTGTGCGCCTTCACGCACCGGCATCCGCTCGCTGCTGATCAGGCCCACGCGTTTGCGCGCCGGGCCTTGCGTGAGTTGTGCCTCGATCACCGCTGCACCCGGATAGCCGCCGGCTCTGGCGCCGCCGGGCCGCCTGACCTTCTGGATCGCCCAGCTTAGCGAGGCCTCGATCGGCGAGGTCTCGATGTTGATGTCATGTCCGTAGAGACAAAGCCCGGCTTCAAGCCGCAACGAATCGCGCGCGCCCAGGCCGATCGGCAGCACTTCTGGTTGTTGCAGCAGCTTGCGCGCCAGGCTTTGCGCCTGATCGCCGGCGACCGAAATCTCGAAGCCATCCTCGCCGGTGTAGCCCGAGCGGGTCAAGAAGGTGGCGATGCCGTCGAGTTCGAAGAAGCCGCCGGTCATGAAGGTCAGCGCCGCCACCGCAGGATTCAACCGCGCCAGCGCGTTGACCGCCAGCGGGCCCTGCAGCGCCAACAGCGCCCGCTCGGGCATCGGAATCACCTGGCATTGGCTGCCGATGCGTGCTTGCAGATAGGCGATGTCGGCGACCTTGCAGCCGGCGTTGACGACGACGAACAGGTCGTCAGGCCGGCGCGCAATCATCAAATCGTCGAGGATGCCGCCGGCTTCATTGGTGAACAAGGCGTAACGCTGCTTGTACATGCCAAGGTCGATCACATCGACCGGCACCAACGTTTCGAGCGCGGCTGAAGCCTGTGCGCCGACCAGACGCAGTTGACCCATATGCGAGACATCGAAAAGGCCGGCCGCAGCGCGGGTATGTTTGTGCTCGGCCATCACGCCGGTCTTGTACTGCACCGGCATGTCGTAGCCGCCAAAGGCAACCATCTTGGCGCCAAGTTCGATATGCAGCGAATGCAAGGGAGTGGTCAGCAGGGCAGCATCGGACATGATTTCTTTCGAGGGCAGGCAAACAGCCGCTTCAATCAAGAAGTGGTTCGGTATGCCCTCGCTGTCCGCTTTACCTGAGAGATTGACCATCGACCCATCTCCAGGTCGGCAGCTTGCCCCTTCGGTGGCCGGGCTGAAGAATTCCAAGGGGAATCCCGCCCGACTCTCTCCAGTGAGGAACGCCCTGAAGGTTCAACTCCAGGACGTCTTGTCAGTCCTTTTGCCTGAGCGTTCGCTGTGCCGGTTTCCCGTCGTCACTGCGCCTTCGGCGGCCACCGCTTGAACAAACCGGCAGCTCTCTCCTGACGGCGCGATTGTAGCCATGCATTCGAGCAAAGGCTGCCCTTGCGTCAATCGTCAGCGTGTACATGGCCCTGGTTCAGCGACTCGTCGATCGAGATGTTCTGACCTGCAGCGCCATCAAAGAAGAAAGCGCGGCGCGGTTTGTTGCGCGACACGACTTCATTCATCGTCGCTGCGTCGTAGAGCCTGCCGTTCTGCATCACCTGGCTGATCTGATCACTGTTGCGGATATTGGCCAGCACATCGCCGCTGATGATGACCAGGTCGGCCAGCTTGCCGACTTCGAGCGAGCCGAGGTCGCGGTCGAGGCCGAGATAGCGCGCCGGATTCAGCGTTGCGGTGCGGATTGCCTCCAGCGAAGTCATCCCGCCCAGGCCGAACATCCACATTTCCCAATGCGCGCCAAGTCCTTCGCGCTGGCCATGGGCGCCGATATTGGCCGGCACGCCGGCGCGCTGCAGGGCCGTAGCTGTCCTGGCGACGCGGATCACGTTGAAGTCTTCCTCGGGCGCTGTTTCACGCCGTACGCTGCGCGCTTCGAGCAAGCTGCGCGGCACATAGTTGCGCAACAGCGGGTGCTTCCAGACCTCGGTCCGCGAGTACCAGTAATGCTCGCCGTCGAGCCCGCCGTAAGCGACGTTCAAGGTCGGCGTGTAGCCCACCTGGGTCTGCGACCAGAGTTGCATCACATCGCCGTAAACCTCGGCGACCGGCAATGCATGTTCGATGCCGGTATGGCCGTCGATGATCATGCTCATGTTCAGCTGGAACATCGAGCCGCCTTCAGGCACCACCATCATGCCGGTCTGGCGCGCTGCCTCGAGCACCTGCTGGCGCTGTTCACGGCGCGGTTGCTGGTAGCTCTTGACGCTGATCGCGCCGGCGGACTTCAAGCGCTTCAGGTGGGTGAGGGCGTCGTCAAGCTTGTTGACGTTGGCAGTGAATTCAGACTTGGCGCCATAAAGGATCGTTCCGGTCGAATAAATGCGTGGTGCGACCGTGGCACCGGCGCGTTGCATTTCGGCCTGGGTGAAGATGTCGGAAGTCCGGTTCGACGGGTCGTGGATGGTGGTCAGGCCGAAGGCCATCGAGGCGTAATTGATCCAGCTCTGCTGCGGGATGATCTGCGTTTCGCCCATGCCGCCATGCCAATGCGCATCGATCAAGCCCGGGATGATGGTCTTGCCGCTGGCTTCGACCCGCTGCGCATCGGCCGGAATCACCACCTCGGCGGCCTTGCCAATCGCCGCAATGCGGTTGCCATCGACGACGATCACGCCGTCAGCAATCACCTCATCACCCTTCATCGTCGCGATGCGGGCGCCGATGATGGCGATCTTGCCGCGCGGCTTGTCCGTAGTCTGCATGAAACCGATCTTGCGTCCGGTCTCTTGCGGCTTGAACGCTTGAGCTGCCGGTTTGTCGGTCTTCTCGGCTTTCTCCGCCTTTTCGCTCGCTGGCGCATAAGCGCTGGCCAGCGTGGTGCTGAACAGCTCATCGCCGAGCGAGAAATGCAGGCTCAGGCTGTCGCCGCTCCAATGCATATAGTCGCCCGCGTTGACGTCGAGTTGGCGCACCGGCAAGGCGTCCATTTTCGGGCCGACGCTGATGTCCTTGCCGGTCTGCGGCAGTGGCGTCACATAGGCGTGGAAACGCTCGGTAAATCCCAGCCAATTGCCATCGGGCGAGACCGCAAACTCCGAGGCAAATTCGCTATGCGCCACGGTGCTTTCCTGGCGATCTGCCAGATTGATCCGCACCAGCTTGTGCAGTGAATCGACCTCGTTGCTCATCAACTTGCGGGTGATATAGACCGCATCATTGCCAGCGCCGAACTGCGGCGCTTCACCGTCTTTGGACAAGCGCAGCGGCTGACCGCTGCCATCGGCGGCAGCCAGATAGATGCCGGTATCGAGCCCATACCAGGGCGTGGTCAGATAGCCGCCACGTGCCTTGCTGAAGACGATGCTCTTGCCGTCAGGCGAGAACTTTGGCGCCAGATATTTGCCCATGGCCTTGCTGATCGTCGTCTCGCGCCCTGATGCGAGGTCGAGCTTGCGCACCGAGCCGAGCTTTTCGTCATTCCAGGTGGCATAGACCAGCGATTTGCCATCGCGCGAAAAGCTCGGGAAAAACTCGAAGTTTTCGCTCTGGCGGGTCAAGCGCTGCGGCTTGCCATCAGCTTGCAAATCCTTGCTGAACAGATAGCCCAGGGCCGAGTAGATGACCTTGCTGCCGTCGGGCGATACCGTGACATTGCGCAGCTGCTTGACGGCGAATTCGTCAGGTGCGACGACCTGCGGCTGGCGCAAGGCCTGCCTCACCTCGCGCTGATCCTTGACATGGAAAGGGATCTCGACCGCGGTCGATGTGAACGGATTGACTTGCCAGATCTTGCCCTTGGCCCAGACCACGATCGCCTTGGCATCGGGCGTCCAGGCGAATGACGGATAAACGCCGTAAACCGACCAGGCTTCCTGCAGGTCGCGCTCGAGTTCGGGCCAGACTGCCGTCTCCTTGCCGGTCTGCAGATCCTTCAGGAACAGCGTGCTCTGGTTGCGCAAGCGCCTGACGAAAGCCAACTGCTTGCCATCGGGTGAGGGCGTCGGGCGGATCGCGCCACCGGGGCCCTGGACGAAGGCTTCGACCGAGCCATCCTTCAGGTCCTGGCGGAAGATCTTGAAAATTTCGCCGTTCGAATTCTTGTTGTACTCAAAACTCTTGCCCGGCGTGGTGTCTTGCGAGTAGTAAAGGAAGCGGCCATCGGGCGAAATGGCCGGTTCGCCCAGATCCTTTTGCCAGTTCGGCTTCTCGTTCAGTTGCACGCCCTTGTTGCCCTTGCTGGGGCCGTCCAGGTGATAAAGCCAGATCTCGCCCGAACCGGCCGAGCGGGTACCGGTGTAATGCTTGCGCGCCGCGATGTATTTGCCGCTCGGGTGCCAGACCGGGTTGTTCAGCAGCCGGTAGTCCTCATTGCTGACCGCACGGGCACCGCTGCCGTCGAGATTCATGACCCAGATGTTGTCGCCGCCGCCAGCATCGCTGACATAGGCAATTTTCTGACCATCGGGTGAAAAACGTGCCTGCATCTCCCAGGCGATCGAGTGAGTCAGCGCCTTGGCTTCGCCGCCGGCGATCGGCAATAAATAGAGATCGCCGAGCAGGTCAAAAACGATCTGTTTGCCATCGGGGCTGACGTCAACGCTGAGCCAGGTGCCGCTGCGGGTGTCGATGTCAACCAGGCGGGCTTCTCCGGGCGGTTGGTTGACGTTCCATTTGGCTTCAGGCGCATCGGCAGCCTGGCTGTTCGTGAGCAGGCCCAGACTCAACAGGGCGATGGCGAGGAGGGTGGGGCGCGGTGCGTTGAATTTGGGTGACGACATTTCGAGCATCGGGTGAGTGAGGCCCGAGCATATCGAACAAACTTGGGCCTGGCCTGTTGGGCTTGAGCGAAATGCCGACCCGGCCCGGCTCAAGGTTGCGCCGTCGGCCGCTTGAGCCCCTCGGCGTTGTAGCGATTCTTCGGATTCCACAGCATCCAGCCATGGGTGCCCAATGATTCGGCGGCCTCGATCTGCTGCCTGATTTCATTGGGACCGAACTCGCGGTGGTCGAAGGCATAGTCGCGAAAAGCCTGTAGCCAGGGTCTGAAACGCCAGCCCGGCAGGCCAGTGCGTTGCAGCGCGCGGCGCAAGGAATGCTCGACGATGTCGAACGGCGCTGCCACCGGGTCGCGGTGTTCGGGGATGCCGAAGCTGAATCCCGAGGGGTAAAGCATCAGCGACAGATAGTCGAGTTGCCCGGCCAGCGCCTCGAGTTGCTGGCCGATCTGTGTGTCGTTCGCGTTCCAGGCCACATAGCCAAAAATATCGGCTGAAATGAAAACGTTGTAGCGCTGCAAGCGGGCCTGCGCCGCCGCCAGAAAACCATTGATCGCTGCCACCCGGCCGGCTTGATCGTTGGTCTGGCTGAAGCTCAAGCCCGTGGCATCGGGGAAGCGCAGATAGTCGAACTGGACCTCGTCGAAGCCGAGTTGCGCCGCCTCCTCGGCGATCGCCAGGCTATGTTCCCAGGCCTCGCGCCGGAACGGGTCGATCCAGGCCAGGTCTTCCCGGTCATGCCAGATGCCGCCCTGCGGATTGCGCACCGCCCATTGCGGATTCATCGCCACCAGCGGGTCGTCCTTGAAAACGACGATTCTGGCGATCAGGTAGAGCCCGCGTTCATGCAGGCGCTGCACCATCGCCGGCATATCGGCGACGGTGATCGGCTTTTGTGGCGGCAGCCCGGCCGCGGCCAAGGATCTGGCCATGACCGCGCTGCGGTAAGGCACCAAACCCCGGTCGCCCTTGATGTCGATGACCAGCGCGTTCATGCCGGCCTCGTCGATCACGCGCAAAGCGTCCTCGCGCAACAAATCGCTACCAATGCCGTAAACCGACAAATACAGCGCCTTCGGCCGGATGGTTTTCAGCTGAAAATCAATCGATTTCCCCTTGATTGAATATGATGTATTACTTGAAGTAGACATTCCAAATATTTGTCGTGCATAACCTAAGGCTTTGACGCTCAGCACGCCATCGGAACAGGTGGCGCCAAAGTCATAGCGGCCTGCTGCATCGCTGCGGCGCAAGTTCTCGCAAGCCACCAAGCTCGCGCCGGCGATCGGCCGGCCGGTCGCGGCGTCTGAAACCAGGCCTTCAAGCGCTATCGCCAGGCTGCCAGTCATGCTGATCGCCAGCAGCGCCAGGCATTTCGCCAGCAGCCTGTTCATCGCTGACCGCCGGTGGCAAAAGCTGCTTCCAGCCGCGCTTCGAGTTGCTTGGCGTTCACGCTGTCGACCATCAGATGGCGCGGCAGATCGAAGCGCGGGTCGCCGCAACTTGCCGAGCGGTTGCCCAGGCCGAAAGCGGCCGAATAGCCCGCCTCAGCGGCCTGCATCTGCAAAGCCGAATCGCTGAGCCCGAAGGGCCAGGCCAGCAGATCCACCGGGTTGCCGAGTTGCTGCTGCAACAAATCCCTTGACTGCTGGAACTGCAGCTTCGCCTGGCGCAAGAATTCATCGCCTTTCATCCGCGCCCGGTCCTGCAGCAAGTTCGGGTGCCAGTAGCTGTGCGACTGGATGCTGAAGGCCTTGTCGGCGGCCAACTCGCGCAGCTGTTGCCAGCTCATCGCATAGCTCGCATTCGAGATCGCCGAGGGATAGACGAACAGCGTCACCGGCCAGCCCTGCGCGCGCAGCAGCGGCGCCATCAGCAAGAATTGCGAGCGGTGGCCGTCATCGGCGCAAAGCACGACCGCACGCTGTGGCAGGTTCTTGATAGCGCCATTGCAGCAAGCCAGCCAATCGGCCAGCGGGATCACGCTGCAACCCAGGCGCCGGATCAAGGCCAGATGCGATTCGAAATTAGCCAGCCGCAGCGTCATGCTGTCGACAGCCTCCGGCGCGAAGCGGTGGTAGGTCAGCAAGGGAACTGCCGGTGCCGAACTTGCAGCCGCCTGCCAGGGCAGGCCAACCGAGCCGAGCAGGCCCAGGGTGAATGATCGGCGTGGCTGGTTTTGGGGGCTGAGTTCCATCCGCCTCAGACTAGCCGGGCAGGGCAGCCCGGCGCCTGAGTTCAGTCAAGCTTGAGCTGCAGGATCTCCAGCACCAGGCCCAGATCGCTGCCGGTGAAGCTCG
>CAMDHE010000008.1 GCA_945898095.1 Roseateles toxinivorans
CTCTCGCTGGATAACGGCAATCTGATTGGTTTGACCAGCAGTTATGACACAACCGACGGCGTCAGCCATGAGTTGGCTGACGTGTGGCTGGCCACTGCTCCGGCGACGCTAAAGGGTCGGGTGTCAGACTTGACGCAAGCGCTCGGGCGCTTCAACGAGGATCTGGAAGAACAACAAGGGATGACCTATCCGGCGCTGAACTTGCCTGCAAGCGCGAAAGGGACGAGTTCAGCCTTGTTTCAGGAAAACCAGGTGAGCCAGATCGCCGAGCAACTGTCAGCCTTTATGGGCAGGAACTCGACGTTGCCTGGCGTTTCAACTGTTCCAACAGTTCTGGCTGCTGTGTCGCCCGCTTCGCTCTGGCACAGCGACCCGACTGCAACGTCGGCGGGCCAATTTGGCAAAGCGCTGGACCCGCAGTCCGGACACCGGCCGGGTCGATGATTTGCCAGACGGTCGTGGGCCTGTAGGTCATCTGCGTCGACAAGGAGTGGAGTCCGTCGCAGTTCGGGAGCGATTCCTGAGCTGTTGACCGGGGTTTGGTTTCCCCGATTCCAGACCCCGCAATCCGCTGCGCTGCTTGGCGGGCTACGGGGTCGGTTTGTAGCCCGCATGGATGGCCCGAAGGGCCGAATGCGGGGTTGTTCGCGCTTGCCAAACCCCGCAATCCGCTGCGCTGCTTGGCGGGCTACGGGGTCGGTTTGTAGCCCGCATGGCTGGCCTGTAGGGCCGAATGCGGGGATTTTTCGCGCTTGCCAAACCCCGCAATCCGCTGCGCTGCTTGTCGGGCTACGGGAGCGGTTTGTAGGCCGCATGGCTGGCCCGAAGGGCCAAATGCGGGGATTGTTCGTACTTGTCAAACCCCGCAATCCGCTGCGCTGCTTGTCGGGCTACGGGAGCGGTTTGTAGCCCGCATGGCTGGCCCGAAGGGCCGAATGCGGGGATCGTTCGTACTTGCCAAACCCCGCAATCCGCTGCGCTGCTTGGCGGGCTACGGAAATGGTTTGTTGCCCAATGGGATGGACACTCCCACCCGCAACGGCATCAACCAAAATCGGGCAGTCAACCGATCGACGGGAGTTGATTTGAAGGTCTGAGCGGAGCGAGGGACGGCGCAATCTTCTCGCCAACATGGCGCAGCCAGATGGCCCAGGGTCAACCGTCTTGAACTGCTCCGCAACTGAACTGACATGTTCCAAGACCAGATGGATGTTGGCGATCAGCTGATTCAGGAGGTTGGCCTTGCCATGCAGCGGCGTGAAATAAAGCGTCGTCTGTCCGCCACTTTGAGTGATCCAGGCTCAGACAGTTTGTCGGTCGGCCTACTTCAGTGCTACACTCGATGTCTTTGCACCTTACTGGGTAGAATTACAGCATGGCAACAACGTCAAAAGCCAAGAAGAAAACAGTACGTTCGGCATCGGGCCTCAAGCGCGCTCGCCAGGACATCAAGCTCAATGCCGCCAACACGGCGCTGCGCTCGCAATTCCGCACCGTCATCAAGAATGTGCAAAAAGCAGTCGTCATCGGCGACAAGAGCAAGGCCGCTGAACTGTTCAAGAGCGCTCAATCGGTCATCGACTCGGTCGCTGACAAGGGCATCTTCCACAAGAACAAAGCCGCACGTTACAAGAGCCGTTTGTCTGCCAAGATCAAGGCCTTGGCTGCCTGAAGACAGGTCGGGTGCAAAGAAGAAAGGCTCGCTTCGGCGGGCCTTTTTCTATTGGGGACCGGCAAAACTTCCCCTGATTCCTGATCTGCTACTCCTGCTGCGCTGATCCTGGCCACAGACTGGCGTCAACGACCTGCAGTTGGTTGTCGCGGGCAAAGTTCATGACGAAATCCCAGGCCATCGGCTCCAACCCCTTCAGCGCCTCGTTGACGAGCACGCATTTGATCCCGTTGATGACGCGCGGCACGCAGTAGGGCGAATAACCAATATAGGCGCCGATCCCACCGCGGGCGCCGCCGGGCCGAAATGAAGACATCGCACCTGCCAGTCGTTCAGCCCAATCGCTAGGACGGAACGTGCGCCCATCCAGGGTCACACCCTGGATAAAGACTTCTCGCGGTTTGTCGGGCAAGTGCATTGGGGTTTGATTGCTTCGCCGGTGCAGCACAACCCGGATGCCAGCTTGAAAAACCGCTATTGTGCCCCGGATGTATTGCGGTGCAGCAATACCACCTGATACCCCGCTCGACCGGCATGGCTAAGCTTTAGAATCGCGCACGGCTTTCGAGCCAGTTTCAACCCCCAATCGGAGACCTGATGAACGCCACCACCCCGCCCGAGTCGCATGTGATGTCTACCTATGGCCGCCTGGACCTTGCAATCTCGCATGGCCAGGGCTGCTGGGTCTGGGACGTCAAGGGCCGACGCTATCTGGACGGTCTGGCCGGCATCGCGGTCAATACATTGGGCCATGGACACCCCAGGCTGGTGCCTGCCTTGCAGGACCAGGTGGCAAAGCTGATCCACACCAGCAATTACTACCACGTACCTTTGCAGGAGCAACTGGCCGACAAACTGTGCGAGTTGAGCGGGCTGAGCAAGGTCTTTTTCTGCAATAGCGGCCTGGAAGCCAACGAGGCAGCGCTGAAGATCGCACGCAAGTTCGGCCATGACCGTGGCAATGACAATCCTGAGGTGATGGTATTCGAAGGCGCTTTCCACGGCCGCTCGATCGCGACGCTATCGGCCACCGCCAACCCGAAAATCCATGCGGGCTTCGGACCGCTGGTGCCGGGCTTTGTACGGGTGCCGCTGAACGACATCAAGGCGGTCGAAGCGGCGCTGCTGGCCCATCCCGGGATCACTGCAGTCTTTCTGGAAACCATCCAGGGCGAAGGCGGCGTCAACCCGGCACAACTGGAGTTCCTGCGGCAATTGCGCCGCGTCTGCGACAGCCATGACATCCTCTTGATGCTTGACGAAGTGCAATGCGGTATCGGCCGTACCGGCAAATGGTTCGCCTACCAATGGGCTGACATCCAGCCCGACGTCATGCCGTTGGCCAAGGGCCTGGGCTCGGGTGTGCCGATTGGCGCCGTTGTCTGCGGCCCGCGCGCCGCCACGGTGCTGCAACCAGGCAACCATGGTTCGACCTTTGGTGGCAATCCGCTGGCCATGCGGGCCGGCGTCGAGACCTTGACGATCATGGAAGAAGACGGCCTGCTCGCGAATGCGATCGAAGTTGGTGCCTTGCTGAAGGCGGCACTGCAAGAAGGCCTGGCCGGTGTCAACGGTGTCGTCGAATTGCGCGGCCAGGGCTTGATGATCGGCATCGAGCTTGACCGTTCCTGCGGGCCTTTGATGGCCCAGGCAGCGGCGGCTGGCTTGCTGATCAGCGTCACGGCCGATCGGGTGATCCGTTTGGTGCCGGCGCTGATCCTGAGCCCGACCGAGGCCAAAGAGATCGCTTCCATACTTTGCCCCTTGATCAAGGCCTTTCTGGCCACCACCCCATGAGGCCGGGAGACCGTCTGATGCGCCATTACCTGCAATTCAAGGATTTCCGGGCTGAGGAATATGCCCATTTGTTCGAACGTGCGGCCAGCATCAAGCGGCGTTTCAAGAACTACGAGCGCTATCAGCCGCTGGCCGACCGGACCTTGGCAATGATCTTCGAGAAAGCAAGCACCCGCACCAGGGTGAGCTTTGAGGCCGGCATGTACCAGATGGGTGGTTCGGTCGTGCATCTGACCACCGGTGACAGCCAGATGGGACGCGCCGAGCCGATCGAGGACAGTGCCCGCGTGATCAGCCGCATGGTCGACATCGTGATGATCCGCACCTTCGAACATACCAAGATCGAACGCTTCGCGGCCAACTCGCGTGTGCCTGTCATCAACGGCCTGACCAACGAATTCCACCCCTGCCAGATCCTCGCCGACCTGTTCACTTTCATCGAAGCCCGCGGCATGAACCAGCGCGGCATCGTCGATGCCGATTGCCTGAAAGGTCGCGTCGTTGCCTGGGTCGGTGATGGCAACAATATGGCCAATACCTGGCTGCAGGCGGCCGAAATCCTCGGCTTTACCGTGCATGTCAGCACCCCCAGCGGTTACGAGATCGACCCGGTCGTCGCCGGCATCAAGAACAGCGCTTGCTACAAGGTCTTCAAGAACCCGCGCGATGCCTGCCGCGACGCCGATCTGGTGACGACCGATGTCTGGACCAGCATGGGTTTCGAGGCCGAGAATGAAACCCGCCGCAGCGCTTTTGCCGACTGGCGAGTCGACAGCGCGATGATGGCCCTGGCCAAGCCCGATGCCCTGTTCATGCACTGCCTCCCCGCCCACCGAGGAGAAGAAGTCACTGCCGAAGTCATCGACGGCCCCCAATCCGTCGTCTGGGACGAAGCTGAGAACCGGATGCACGTGCAGAAGGCACTGATGGAGTACCTTCTGCTCGGACGCATCGGCTAAGCCGGTGCGTCAGCCCGCAAGGGCTGGCAGGCGGTTCGGGCTTGGCTGACTTTGTAAAATTTTCTCAGCTCCGCGTCAGCCCGATCTGGCATGCTCTGGTCATGAAAACCGCCTTGATCACCGACTTGCATGCGAACCGCCAGGCGCTGGAGGCCGTGCTCGAGCATGCCAGGTCGCGGGGTGCTGAGGGCTTTGCCTTTCTCGGCGACTTTGTCGGCTACGGTGCCGATCCAGCCTGGGTGCTTGATACCGTTGCTGCGCTGACCGCCGCTGGCTCGATTGCCGTGTTGGGCAACCATGATGAAGCAGTGATCAAGGGTTCCACACCGACCATGCGCGAAGAAGCCAGGTTGGTGCTGGACTGGACCAGGGCCCAGCTCAATCCCGACCAGCTCGATTTTCTGGCCGCCCTGCCCTTGACAAAGCAACGTGGCGATTGCCTGTTCGCCCATGCCAACGCCTACGCGCCGCAGGGCTGGGAGTACATCCAGGGCAGACTTGAAGCGATCCGCAGCATGAACGCAACCGGCTGCCGCTATACCTTCTGCGGCCATATGCATGAGCCGATGCTCTACAACCTGTCGGGCACCGGCAAGGCTGGGGATTTCACCCCGGTCGCCGGCGTCGCCATCCCCTTGCCGATACATCGCCAATGGTTGGCAATCCCGGGCTCATGCGGTCAGCCGCGCGACGGCAACCCTGCGGCCTGCTACGCCTTGTTCGACGACCAGCAAGCCTTGCTCAGCTTCGAGCGCGTGCCCTATGACGTCGAGGCTGCTGCCGCGACGCTCCGCGCCTCCACCATGCCCGCACTGCTGGCTGCCCGGATGGCGCAGCGGCTCGAGCGGGGCCGCTGAATGATCACGCCAGAGACTGAAGCAAGCAGCAACCCGGCCGTATCCCAGTCGGCGCCGAGCGCGCTGCAGGCCGGGCAAACGCTCGACGGCTTTCGCCTTGAAGAGCGCCTGCATCAGGGCGGCATGGCCAATCTCTGGCGCGTCAGTCGCTTGGACAGCCCGCCGCCCGGAGAAGATTTCCCGCTGATCATGAAGGTGCCGCGCATCAAGGGCGGCGAAGATCCGGCCACCATCGTCGGCTTCGAAGTCGAGCAGATGCTGATGCCGCTGCTGACCGGCTCCCATGTGCCGCGCTTCGTCGCCCGCGGCGATTGGACCCGCCAGGCCTATATCGTGATGGAGCAAATTCAAGGCCAGTCGCTGCGGCCGCGCTTCGATGTGGCGCCGCTACCGCTGCATGAAGTCACCGACATCGGCGCCAGGGTCGCAGATGCGCTGCAGTCATTGCACCGGCAGAACGTCGTTCACCTTGATGTCAAGCCCAGCAACATCATGTTCAAGGCGAACGGTGAGGCGGTGCTGGTGGACTTCGGCTTGTCGCGCCATGACCATCTGCCCGATCTGCTGGAAGAAGAATTTTCACTGCCAATGGGCACCGGGCCCTATATGTCGCCCGAGCAGGTGCAGTTCGTCCGCAATGACCCGCGCAGCGACCTGTTTGCGCTCGGCGTGATGCTTTACCACCTGGCCACCGGCGAGCGGCCCTTCGGCCAACCGGGCTCGGTGCGCGGCCTGCGCCGCCGGCTTTATGTCGACCCGGTGCCGCCACGCGCGATCAACCCCGAAATTCCACCCTGGTTGCAGGAGATCATCCTGCATTGCCTGGAAGTCAAGGCTGAACGTCGCTACCAGAGTGCGGCACAACTGGCACTCGACCTGCGTCATCCGGAAGGCGTGCAACTGACCCAACGCGCCGAGCGCATGCAGGTCAGCGGCAGCATCAGGACCTTGAAGCGCTGGTTCTTTGCCCTGGGCGCCGAGCCCAAGGTGCAGACCCGGGTCGGCGAGCAGATGGCACGCAGCCCGATCATCATGGCCGCAGTCGACATCGACAACGCCACGCCTGAACTGCTCGAGCAGTTGCGCGAAACGGTCAGGCGCATCGTGCAGACCGAACCCGGTGCAAGGCTGGCTTGCGTCAGCGTGATGAGGACCGCCCGCATCGGCATGGACGAGTTGACCGACAAGTTAGGCCAGAGCCTGCATGTCAAGCAATTGATCGCCCTGAAGCATTGGGCCCGACCGATCAACCTGGCCTTGAATCTGGCCGACGGCAGGCTCACCTTCCATGTGCTGGAAGCACCCGACGCCGCCAGCGCCATCATCGAGTTCGCCGCCAAAAACGGCGCTGACCATATCGTCATGGGCGCGCGTGGCGCCTCGGCGCTGCGGCGTTATCTGGGCAGTGTCTCGGCCCAGGTCGTGACGCAGTCTGAATGCACGGTCACCGTGGTACGCGAACCCGCGCATTGAAAGTCGCGGTCGGCAAGCCTGATACGACCAGGATCCTGGCCTCGCCTCTCAATGCTTGTGTTCAGCCATCGGCATGCTGCCAAGTTGCCGCACCTCGGCCTTGACCTCAACGCTCTGGCGCTTCTTGTCAGGCCCCTCGAAGACCAGGGTCAAGGGCAGCAAGGCGCCGGCCTTGGCAGGCTGCTTCAAATCCATCAGCATCACGTGATAGCCACCGGGCTTGAGCTCGACCATCTTGCCGGCCGGCAGGTTGATGCCGCTGACAGCACGCATCTTCATCGTATTGCCGTCCATCACCATTTCATGGATTTCAACCAGGCCTGCAGCGGCAGAGCGCGCCTCGACCAAGCGGATGTCATTGGTGGCGGTCAGTTGCAGAAAGGCTCCGGTGGCCTTTTGCTCAGGGACAGTCGCACGCACCCAAGCCTGGCTGACGGCGACCTGGGCCGCGGCATTCAAGGCCAGCAGCAAAGCGGGGAGCAAAAGCAGTTTTTTCATCGAGGGTTCCAGTTCAGATTCAGGCCATCGTAACTTCTCAGCGCAGCACGAATACCAGCGCCGTCCTTGCGGGCAAGCTGAATTTACCGTTCGCGATGTCATATTGCGCTTGCAGCGCCGGGCGCTGGTCGGCCGCATTGGGACGAAGATGCACCGGATGCAACTGATAGCCGAGCCCGGCTTCGCTCGGCAGCGTCAGACTTTGCGCATCCTTGTCCACATTGATGAAATAAAGCAGTTTCTTGAAACCGGCACCGGCATAGCCCTGGCCATCGATGGCCGCAGCGATCACCACCGGATTCTGTGATTTGCCGAGATTGAGAAATTTCAGCCTTTGCTTGATGTCGTCGGCGCGATCCATGCGCAGCAGTCTGGTGCTGGCGCGGATCCGCAGCAGATCGCGGAACATATCGCGCGTCCAGGCGATGTCGACCGGACCCGGTTTGATCGCGGGGTCAGCCAACAGCGGCTTGAGGCGCAGGTATTGATCGCCGTTGTCGCCCTTGGGCGGCAGGCCGATGCCGAAGAAATTGTCCCGATAGCTCCAGTCGAGCCGGTTGAACCAGTCGCCCGAGTCAAAGCTGTTGCGGTCCAGCGACTTCGATCGAAGCAAGTCGATACCGGCGTGAAAGTAGGCGATGCCCTGGCTGAAAGCGGTCAAGGCGGCGCCGAGCATCTGCACCCTGGCCCGGTCTTCGGCCGAGGTGGCTTGCGGCAGTTTCAGAACATTGATGTCGAACAGCGTCTGGTTGTCATGGTTGTCGACGTAATTGACGACCTCGCCGGGTTGCGAGACATAGCCGGCCGGCTGCTCGCCATAAGCGATCTGGTCCAGGCGCTGGTCCTGGCCCTGCCAGGTCAGCATTTTGTAGTCGCGCAGCGAACCCGCCAGCCCGACGCGGATCATGTCGGCAGCCTGCAGCAACTCGCTTTGCGGCCGCTGCCCGGCCAGCGCATTCGGGTCATAGACCAGGCCATTCAACCAGCCCTGCTTGCTGATCAGGTCGGCGCCGCTGTCGCCAGCGCTTCCACCGCGTGCTGCATCGCGCCCCCGATCGCTGAAGGTGCCGATGCCGCTGCCGTTCAGCGACAGTTGCGAAGCCTGCACAAAGCGTGCGCCATTGGCGACTTCACCGAAGTTCCAGCCCTCGCCGATCAATTGCACCGGCCGGCCCGCTGCGGCGTTGACCCGCTGCTGCAGCGCTTCCATCACCACGCGCGGCTGGTGCCCCATCAGGTCGAAACGGAACGAGTCGATCTTGTAATGGCCGGCCCAAAGCGCCACTGAATCGATCATCAACTTTGCCATCATCCGGTGCTCGGTCGCGGTGTTGTCGCAGCAGGTCGAGCGCTCGACCACACCTTTTGCGTCGAGCCGGTGGTAATAGCCGGGGACGATTCGATCCAGCACCGACTTCTGCTGCTGACCCGATGCGGCCATATGGTTGTAGACGACATCCATGCCGACACGCAGACCAGCGCTGTGCAGCGCCTGCACCATCTGGCGAAATTCGATGATGCGGGCGCCAGCGTCGGCCGCGTTGCTCGAATAACTGCCTTCGGGCGCGTTGAAGTGGAAAGGGTCATAGCCCCAGTTGAAACAATCATTTGCCGCTTGCGCCATCACGGCCGCCTGCTGCGCTTGGCTGTCGGCTGCAGCCGGCGGTACCGCAGGTCTGCTGCATCCCGCTTCAGGAATCGTCGCGATGTCGAAGACCGGCAGCAGATGCACATCGGTCAAGCCAGCCGCCGACAGCGCTTGCAGATGCTTCATGCCCTTGGAGCCGGTTTCGGTGAAAGCCGCATATTTGCCGCGCTTGGACTCGGGCACGCTCAGGTCATTGATCGAGAAATCGCGCAGGTGCAACTCATAAATGACCATATCGGTCGCATGCTTGACGCGCTGCGGGCGCCGGCTCGCATCCCAACCCTTCGGCTTCAATGCAGCTGAAGCCAGATCAGCGATATAGCTGCGCTTCGAATCGGTAGTCAGGCTGACCGAATAGGGATCAGTCACCTGATTGCGTACCAGGCCAAGGCCGGGCACGAAGACATCGACCAGATAGCTGTAATACTGGCCGCTCAAATCAGCCGCAGATCGATTCGACCAGATCCCCGTCAACGGATCAAAAGCCATCGCTTCTTCAGCCAGCGCTGCACCGTGACCCGAGGCATAGCGACAGAGCGAAACCTTCTGTGCGCTCGGTGCCCAGAGCTTGAACTGCGTGCCAGGCTTGCGCAGGCTGACGCCCAGATCAGTGACCTGTTCAGCCGCAGCATATAAATCATCGATCGCCCCTGCGGCCTGCAGACGCGTGGCGGCAATCGCCTTGCCATCGGGGCCCTCCTCGACCAGCAGCATTTGCGACTTGTGCAAGTCGGGCAAGCGCCGCAGATCTGCAGCGCGCAAGCTCAGCCGCACGCCGTCGCCGATGAACTTGAACTTCTCGGGCAGCGGAAGATCGACCCGATCGAGCGCCAAGGAAAAGTCAGCGCCGGCTATGGGCTGACCCGCAATGAACTGCAAAGCCGCCTGCTTCGACACATGAAGTCGGTAATTCGCACCGGCATGTCCCGGCCATTGCAGCAGGCGGCGGTCCAGCCAATAGGCCTGAGCTTCGATCGCCGGCCCGGACATTGGCTGCAGAACCGTCTCGAATCCCACCCGATCACAGGCCTCAGTCGCCAGACCTGGCTGGGGCAAAAGCGCCGTCAGCAAGCCCATGCATAGCAGCAACTTTCTTGCGGACATCAAACTTCGCAGTTCCATCCAGGTCTCCTTGTCGACTTCAGCATCTGTGATGGTAACAAAACTACATACCCATCGAATTCAACGATTCCACTCATTGATAATTCGGTCTATGCTCCGGTAATGGCAAAGTCTGTAATTTTCCTACATAGATCCGCTCGAATGGCGCTTCTAAAACACCTGCTGGCAGCCTCGTTGCTGGCCTTGACGGGCTGTGGCGGCGGTAGCAGCCCAGCCGCCAGCGTTCCGGTTGCCGCTGTCTTGCCCCTGGTGGACATCAGCAGCGTGAACCTGTCCGACCCGGGTAGCAGCCTGCCCGTCAACTGGCAGCATGGCGCCTTCATTGAAATTTTCGTGCGCAGCTACCAGGACAGCGACGGCAACGGCAAGGGCGATCTGCGCGGACTGATCCAGCGGCTCGATTACCTGCAGGACCTCGGCGTCAAAGGCATCTGGCTGATGCCGATCAGCAGCAGCTCGGACCATGACCATGGCTATGCGGTGAGCGACTACCGCGGTGTCGAAAGCGATTACGGCAGCTTGGCCGATTTCGATGAGTTGCTCAAGCAAGCCCATGCACGCGGCATCGGCGTCATCGTTGACTATGTGATCAACCATAGTTCTGCGCAAAACCCGCTGTTTTCAAACTCCCGCGATGCGGCCAGCAATGCCTATCGGAACTGGTATATCTGGCAGGACCCGCCGCCCAGCGGCTGGAGCATTTATGGCGGCAACCCTTGGCGAGCCACTGGCAGCGGCGCCTATTTCGGCCCCTTCTCCGACCAGATGCCGGATTTCAACCTACTCAACAGCGCGGTGGTTGACTATCACAAGAGCAATCTGCGTTTCTGGCTGAACCGCGGCGTCGACGGATTCCGCTTTGATGCTGTCGGCAACCTGGTCGAGAGCGGTCCTTCCGCCTGGGAAAATCAGCCGCGCAACTACAGCTTGATGGGCGAGATGCGCAGCCTGCTGAACGGTTATGCGCATCGCTATATGGTCTGCGAAGCGCCGACCGATCCTGCCGGTTTTGCCGCCGGCAGCGCTTGCGGCAGCGCCTTCGCCTTCAACTTACAGACCAGCCTGTTGCAAGCGGCCAAGGGCCAGCCCAGCGGGGTCCTGGCCATGGCGAATTACTTCAAGACCGCATCGAGCAATATGGCAACGATGTTTTCCAACCATGATCTTTTTGCCGGGCAACGCCTGTGGGATCAGGTCGGCGGCAATAGCGCCCAGTACAAGCTGGCCGCTGCCAGCTACTTGCTGCTGCCGGGTACACCGTTCATCTATTACGGTGAAGAAATCGGCATGAGCGGGGCCACCAACATCAGCGATGACGGCCGCTTGCGAACGCCAATGAGCTGGACCGCCAACACCAGCAACGCCGGCTTCAGCGGGACCACCCCTTACCGAGCGCTGTCAGGCAATGTGGCGAGTCAGAACGTCGCAGCCCAAGCCGCCGATCCGAACTCGATTCTGGCCTTTTACAAAGCGATGCTGAAGCTGCGCAACAGCCTGCCCTCATTGGCCCAAGGCAGCTATGAGCAGGCTTTTGCCAGCGGCAATTTGCTCGGCTACCAGCGGCTTTTTGCCAAGGAGAGAACCATCGTATTGATCAACTATGGCAGCAGCGCAGTCACCGCAGCGGTCGCGAGTCTGCCGGCCAATGCCGCCCTGATCAACGCCTATCCCGTCAACGCCAGCGATGCAGCAGCCGATGCCGCAGGTCTGGCCAACATCACCATCGCGGCACAATCGCTGCGCGTCTTCAGCCTGCGCTAGCCAGAGAAAACCATGTCATTTTTAAAGCAGTTCAAACGTGCAGCCTTGCTGCTGGCCTGCGCCAGCTTCAACGCCAGCGCCGTTCCGGTCGATACCAGCGCCGTCGCAGCGATGACGTCGAGCAGCGCCTTGGCCCCTGGCTGGCAGCAAGGCGCTTTCATCGAAATCTTTGTGCGCGGCTACCAGGACAGCGATGGCGATGGCATTGGCGACCTGCGCGGGCTGACCCAGCGGCTCGACTATCTCAAGGAACTCGGCGTCAAGGGCATCTGGCTGATGCCGATCACCGCCAGCGCCGACCATGACCATGGCTACGCGACGACCGATTTCCGCGCCATCGAGCCGGCTTACGGCAGCTTGGCCGACCTCGACGAATTGCTCAAGCAAGCCCATGCGCGCGGCATCGGCGTGATCATCGACTATGTCATCAACCACAGCGCCTTGGAGCACCCCTTGTTCCAGCAATCGCTGCAAGGCAAAAGCAATGCCTACCGCGACTGGTTTGTCTGGCGGGACAGCGCACCCAAAGGCTGGGACATCTGGGGCAAGAACCCTTGGTTCACGACTTCGAGCGGGAGCTATTTCGGCACCTTCGGCGCGCATATGCCGGATTTCAATATGTTGAACCCTCAGGTGCTCGACTATCACCGAAGCAGCCTGCGCTTCTGGCTGAACCGGGGCCTGGACGGTTTCCGGCTCGATGCCGTGCCGCATCTGGTTGAAACCGATGCCGTCAACTGGAACGATCAACCCGAGAGCCGCCGCCTGACCAAGGAATTCCAGGACCTGATCAAGAGCTATCCGCAGCGCCATGTGGTCTGTGAAGCCACCGCCAGCCCGATGATCTGGGCCGACCCCAAAGTCTGCGGCAGCGCTTTCGCCTTCGGCCTGCAGTATGAGCTGATCAAGGCAGCGCGCGGTGAACGCAAGGCGATCGCCAAGGTCGCTGACTATTTCAAGACCGCGCCGCTGACGATGGCAACGATGCTGTCCAGCCACGACATCTTCGCCGGCTTGCGGGTCTGGGACCAACTCAAAGGCGATGTCGCCCGCTACAAACTGGCGGCTGCCAGTTACTTGCTGCAACCGGGCACGCCGTACATCTATTACGGTGAAGAAATCGGCATGGCCGGCGTCGCAGGCCTTGAAGGCGATGAGCCGCTGCGCGCACCGATGAGTTGGACCGCCGAAGCCAGCGGCTTCACTGCCGGCCGGCCTTTCCGGGCCATGGCGCCGAACGCATTGGCCCAGAATGCCCAGGCACAGGCGAGCGATCCGGCATCGATCCTGAATTTCTACAAGGCGATGCTGAAGCTGCGCAACAGCCTGCCCTCGATTGCACAGGGCAGCTATGAAGCTGCGACAGCAGCGGGTCAGTCGCTGTCGTTCCAGCGCCGCTTCGGCGCTGAACTGAGCTTGGTGGTAATCAACTATGCCGATAGCGCCAAGAGCATCAAGCTGGCGAAGCTGCCGGGTCAGGCCACGCTTCAGCCCGCTTACCCGGAGGACGCCAAATCAGCCAGGGCTGATCGCGCCGGCCGGGCAACTCTGAAGCTGCCGGCCATGTCAGTGGCGGTCTACCGCATCACGGCGGAGCAAGCGAAATGAAAGCAATCCGACGGCTTTTTCTGGCGCTGGCGCTGGGCATGCTCGCGCAGGTCAACTGCCTGGCTTTGGAGATCAAGCGGATCGAGCCGCCCAATTGGTGGGTCGGCATGAAAGATCAGCGACTGCAACTGCTGGTCCATGGCCCGGGCATTGGCGCCTTGACGCCAGCCTTGAACTACGCCGGCGTGAAGTTGCAGCGTGCCAGCCAAGTCGACAACCCCAACTACCTGTTCCTCGATCTGCAGATTTCAAAAACTGCCAAACCGGGTCAGCTGGCACTGCGCTTCAATGCCGCCGGCAAAACCGTCCTGACCCGCAGCTACCCGCTGCTGGCGCGCGCGCCGGGCTCGGCCCAGCGCCAGGGATTCGGCCCCAAGGATGCGATCTACCTGATCGTTCCAGACCGCTTTGCCAATGGCGACTCAGCCAATGACAACCAGGCCGGCATGGGAGATAGCATGCAGCGCAGCGATGTCAATGGCCGTCATGGCGGCGATCTCGCCGGGATGGCCGGCCATCTCGACTACATCGCAGCGATGGGTTTTACGCAGATCTGGTCGACGCCCTTGCTGGAGAACCGGCAGCCGCAATATTCCTACCACGGCTATTCACCCACCGATCTGTACCGGATCGATCCGCGCTTTGGCAGCAACGAGGAATACCGTCGATTCGTCGCGATGGCGCGCGCCAAGGGCATCGGCGTGATCCAGGACATCGTTCCCAACCATATCGGCTCGGGTCATTGGTGGATGGCTGATCTGCCGGCCAAGGATTGGATCAACGGCCAGGGCGATCCATACCTGGAGACCAACCATCGCCACACCACCCAGCATGATCCCTATGTGGCGCCAGGCGACCTCAAGCGCTTCACCGATGGCTGGTTCGTACCGACGATGCCGGATCTGAACCAGCGCAATCACAAGCTCGCCACCTACCTGGTCCAGAACGCGATCTGGTGGATCGAATATGCCGGCCTGAGCGGCTTGCGCGTCGACACCTACCCTTATTCAGACAAGGCCTTTCTGGCCAACTGGTCCAAGGCCTTGCTGGACGAATATCCGCGCCTGAACATGGTCGGCGAGGAAATGAACAACAACCCTGCGCTGGTCGCCTATTGGCTACGCGGCACGCGCAATCACGATGGCTATGTCTCGCATCTGCCCACAATGATGGACTTCCCGCTGCACGGCGTTTTGCGCGATGCGCTGACCGAACCCGAAGGCCAGGGCTTCGGTGTCGGTCTGGGTCGTCTCTACGACGCAATGATCAACGATGTCCAGTACCCCGACCCGGCACAGTTGCTGCTGTTCGAAGGCAATCACGATACCAACCGGATTTTTTCAGCGCTGGGCGAGGACCCAGCCTTGAACCGCATGGCAATGGCCTTCATCGCCACCACCAAGCGCACGCCGCAGATTTTTTACGGCAGCGAAATCCTCATGACCAGCCCTATTCAGCGCGAGGACGGTCAGGTGCGCGCCGATTTCCCCGGTGGCTGGCCCGGCGATAGCGTCAATGCCTTTACCGGCCAGGGGCTGAGCACAGCGCAGCGCGACGCGCAGGACTATCTGCGCCGGCTGCTGAACTGGCGCAAGACCGCAACCGTCGTGCATCAAGGCCGGTTGATGCATTACGCCCCGTTGGACGGCTGCTATGTGTATTTCCGCTATACGGGAAAAGAGAAATTGATGGTCGTGCTGAACAAGAACCTGACGCCGATGTCGCTCGACACCCGGCGCTTTGCCGAAATGCTCAGGCCGCAGTCAGTTGGCGTCGATGTGCTCAGCGGCGAGCGCCATTCGCTGGCGTCGCAGCTGAACTTGCCGGCCAGATCCGTCCTGATCCTCGCAATTGAATGAACTGCCGACAGATCCCGGTCAATCCGCCTGGATCTTGCGTTCCTTGACCAGTTGGCCCCAGGACTTGAATTCGGTCTCGATGTACTTGGCCAGCTCATCGCGGCTGCCGGGTGCCGGCGTCAAACCATGCTTGTCGAGTTCGGCCTTCACGTCGGGTGAATTGAGCACCTTGACCAATTCCTTGTTCCAGCGCTCCAGAATTGCCACCGGCATCTTGCCCGGCCCGACAAAGGCATACCAGTTGACGGCGTTGAAGCCTGGATAACCTGATTCAGCGACGGTCGGCACATTCGGCATGAATGACGAGCGGGTCAGGCCGGTGGTGGCGATCGGCACCAGCTTGCCGGTGGCGATATGCGGCGCTGCAGTTGGCGGCGCGGCAAAATAGGACGAAACGCGCCCGCCCAGCATGTCCTGCAGCGCCGGTGCGCCGCCCTTGTAGGGAATATGAACGACCTCGATACCGGCGCGCTGGTTCAATAACTCGCCCGCCAGATGCGAAGCTGAACCGGCACCGGTCGAAGCAAAGTCAAGAGAGCCCGGCTTGGCCTTGGCCTTGGCAATATATTCGGCCATATTTTTCACGCCCACACCCTGATGCACGACCAGCACATTGGGGAAGACCACACCCATCGTCAGCGGCGCCAGGTCCTTCAATGGGTTGTAGCCCAGCTTCATCAGATGTGGCGCAATCGCCAAGGGGCCGATCGAGCCCAGCAGGATCGTCGAGCCATCGGCATCGGCATTAGCCATGTACTGATGCGCGATATTGCCGCCAGCACCGCCGCGGTTGTCGACCACGACGTTCTGGCCGATGTTCTCCTGCAACTTCTTGGCAATGATGCGAGCCGCCGCATCGGCCGCACCGCCGGGCGCGAAGCCGACGACCAGATTGATGGTCTTTTTTGGCAGCTCCTGGGCCTGCACCGGCGCCAAGCCACCCAGCAGAGACAGGCAGGTGGCCCATTGGATGAATTTGTTCTTGTTCATTTTTTTCCCCTAACTCATTGCATTGAAAAGCGGTTCGGCTTACGAGTACAACGGTCGAGTTTAATCGTCACCCAGTTGCAGATTGCTAGGCTGTCGTTTTTCGATCGCCCATTTCAACAGCGCCGCAGTCCTGAAGAAACCATGGGCGAACTTGCCATAGGGCATGGTGGCGAACAGCGCCATCACCGCACCCAGATGCAGGCATAGCGTCAAGGTCAAGGCAGCGCTGCCGCGCGCCGGCAGCAATGCCAGACCGGTCAATGCCGTCAGCAGCAGCAAGACGATGAAGCCACGGTCCATCGGTTGCTGCGCGGCATCGCCATGCATTGCGTGGCGCTGCAAGTTCAGCCGCAGCAGGCCGATCGTGCCGATCACCAGTGAAATGCCGCCAGTCAGGCCCAGAATCTTGGGCAGGCTGGCATAGTCATAAGGCGCTTCCCAGCCGAGCAGGTAATGGAACAAGGTGGCCACGCTGGTCGCCGCGAAGCAGAGCAAGAAACCGTAGAAGGTGAAATGATGAAAGCGCCGCCTTGCCAGCGTGAAGGCATCATCGGCCTCGTTGCAGCCCTGGCCATGGCCGCCATCGAGAAACTTCAATCGCAACGCCTTGTCGGCAGCGTCAGCGACGGCGGCCGCCGAAGCCGCGCCCGGCGAAACATCTTTCCAGAAGCGACGCAGGCCCAGGCCCAGCGCCAGCAGCGCGAACAGGAAGACCGGCGCGAACAGGCTGACCATCAGATTGTGCGGAAAGACCGAATAAAAGTTGCCGCCTGCCGGAGGGGGTTGCAGCAGCGAGCCTTGCCGCGCCGCCGCCAGCGCCAGCGCCAGAAACAGCGTCAATGCCGCCGTCAAAGCCAGCGCCAGCGTCAGGCCGTTGCGTTTGTAGAGCGCACCCAATGCCGGCGGCCAGGCATAGTCGACGTAGGTCTCGAGTCTGACCTTGGCCATCGCCTGCGGCACATTGATGGCAAATTCATGCGGCGTTGCATATTGGCAGGCATGCAGGCAGGCGCCGCAGTTATGGCACAGGTTGGCGAGGTAATTGATGTCGGCCTTGCCGAACTCCAGCCGCCTGGTCATGGCCGGAAAAACCGCGCAAAACCCCTCGCAGTAGCGGCATGAATTGCAGATCGTCATGACCCGGTCGACCTCGGCTTCGGCCGCGCTCAAGGCCTTGATCGGAATCACGCGGTTGTGGCTTGCGGCAGGCGTACCGAGTTCGGTCGCCTCGCGCACCAAGGCATCAAGCTGCTGCATATTTATCCATTTTCTTGAAGACGGCGGCGGCAGCCTGCCTGCCGGCGATGCGGCCGAAAGCGGTGCCGATCGACATGCCGACGCCGGCGGTATAGCCCTTGCCGAGCACATTGCCGGCCATCATCTCGCCGGCGACAAACAGGTTATCGCTGGGGCAACCGCCGAATCTGACGGCCGCAGTCTCATCGACCTTGAGCCCCAGATAGGTGAAGGTCACGCCGGGCTGCAAGGCATAGGCGTAATAAGGCGCGGTATCGAGTGGCTTGGCCCAATGGGTCTTGGCCGGTGCCAGGCCCGCCGTATGGCAATCATCGAGCGCGGTATGGTCGAAATGCCCGACCTGGCAAGCGCTGTTGTAGTCATGCAGCGTCTGCATGAAGACCTGCTTGTCGAGGCCGAGTTTGCCGGCCAACTCTTCCAGCGAATCGGCCTTGGTGCCGGGAAATACCGGCGGCATGAAGCGGCCGATCGCCTTGGCGTCGATGATCGAATAAGCCACCTGCCCGGCTTGCTGGGCCACCAGACGGCCCCAGATCGCATAGCGCTTGGGCCAGAAATCCTCGCCTTCGTCATAAAAGCGCTTGGCTGCGCTGTTCACGACCACGCCGAGCGAGACGCAGTCAATGCGGGTGCAGATGCCGCCGTCATAGAGCGGCGCACGCGCGTCGATCGCGACCATATGCGCTTGCGTCGGGTCGCCGATGCTGTCGGCACCGGCTTCGATCATCGACTTGAGCAGAACGCCCTGGTTGAAGCGGGTGCCCCGGATGAGGAAATTGTCAGCCGGATATTCGCCCAACTCGTTTTGCCCCCAGGCTTCGCGCAGCCAATCGATGTTCGACTCAAAACCGCCGGCGGCCATCACGCAGGCGCGCGCCTCGATCCGCTCGGCGCCGGCATAGGCCGCGACGAAGCGGCAGTCGTCGAGCTCAAGCCGGTCGACCGCGGTGTCGTAGCGGATCTGCACGCCAAGTTTCTCGGCGCTGCGGTAATAGGCATTCCTCAAGGCCTTGCCGCCGCCCATGAAAAAGGCATTGGTGCGGGCTGTATGCAGGGCGCCCGAGAGCGAGGGCTGGAAGCGCACGCCATGCTTTTCCATCCATGGACGGCAGGTCGACGAGGCCCGGATCACCAGCCTGGCCAGCTTCTCGTCGGTGATGCCGCCGGTGACCTTGAGCAGGTCCTGCCAGAACTCTTCCTCGGGGTAGGCATCGACCAGCGTGCCTTGCGGCGCATCATGCATGCAGCGCAGATTGCGCGTGTGGGTCGAATTGCCACCGCGCCACTCGCGCGGCGAAGCTTCGAGCAGCAGCACCGAAGCACCGGCTTCGCGCGCCATCAGCGCCGCGCAAAGTGCTGCATTGCCGCCACCGATGACCAGAACGTCAACCATGCATCTCTCCTGATTGGGACCCGCAATGTACTGGCTGGGCGCCAATCCGGCTAGGGGCCTGACAGGCAAGGCGTCTTCAGGCTTTGAGAAGACTTGCCCCGACCCATTGCGATTCGGCCACCAGACTTCGAACCACATCGCCCAGCACGACTCTTGCGGCCAGCGCCGCCGGCGACAACTCGTCGTCTGACAGGCTGGCAAGCAGGTTGCGCCGACGCACACCGGCGTCAGTCACCCGCACCAGCCTGAGCGCGTCGGCGGGCAGGCGCGAGCTCGCCGCGCCCGGCTGTATCGTCGCGGCCAGTCCGGCCCGCACCGCGTCCATCAGGATCGCCAAGCCGTCGATGTCGGCGACGATATTGGGTTCGCAGCCCGCCTGTGCGAAGGCAGTCGCCACGATCGCCCGCAGCCCATGGCTGCCGCTGGGCAGGATCAAGGGCAGCGCACCGATCGCCTTGAGCCTGACCTGCTTGCCGTGCGGCATGCCAGCCAAGTCGGGCGAACCGATGAGGAACAGGCTCTCGTCGAGCAGCGGCGTCACGCTCAAGCGCTTGGCACCTTCGGTCTCGAACAGCACCGCCAAGTCAAGCTGCCTGGCATTGAGCATCGCGGCGAGGTTGCCCGACAAGCTCTCCACCAAATGGATGCGGATGTCGGGATAGCGCAAGCGCAACGCAGCCATCAAGGGCAAGGCCAGCACCGAGGCGGTCGACGGCGCCAGGCCGATGCTGACATGGCCGGACAGGCGCGCATGCTGGGCCGAACGCGCCGCTTCGTCGACATGGCGCAGCGCGAGTTGGGCCTGGCGCCAGAAGGCCAGGCCGGCATCGGTCGGTATCACGCCGGTGGTCGTGCGTTGCAGCAAGCGGGCGCTGAGTTCGCCCTCGAGCCGACTGATCTGCTGGCTCAGCGCCGAAGTCACCACGCCAAGATCGGCCGCCGCCCGGCCCATGCTGCCGAGTTCAACCGTACGGACGAAATAGCGAAGTTGTCTGAGTTCCATGGCTTGTGAAGGGCTGTGGGTTACCGATGGTCGCACAGGCCGGAGGCGGCTGGGTAAACAGGGGGGCAAGACTCGACGCCGACAGGCCGCGGGATCACAATCAAGGCTTGAACATCGGAGCCATCCGATGTCTTGGAAAGAACTGGCTGCGGTCGTTTTGGATCGTTCAAATGAGCTTGCACCACCCACCCACCCGTGAAATCGTGCCCATCCTCTCCGGTGGAGGGACACGCCTGCCCTGCCATGTCGGCATCCTGCAGGCGCTGGAGGATATGCAACTGGTCTACCGCCATATCGTCGGTGTCTCCGGGGGCAGCGTGGTGGCGGCGCTGGCAGCGGCGGGCTGGGACAACAAGCGCATGCTCGACTTGTCGCTCGGAACCGATTACCGCCAGTTCCGCGGTTATTCGCTGCTGTCACTGTTGCGCACCGGCGGACTCTGCAACGGCGACCGTTTCGAACAATGGATCGACGACTTGCTGGAAGGACGGCGTTTTGCCGACATGGGCATGGATCTGCATGTGCTGGCGACCGACATCGACGGCGGCGGACCGGTGCTCTTCAACCGCCAGACCAGCCCCGACTTGAAAGTCTCGCAGGCAGTTCGTTACTCGATGTCGATCCCGCTGATGTTCTCGTTCAAGATTCATGAGAACCACATCATGACCGATGGGGTGATCCTGGCCGAAGATGCGCTGCATCGCGACTGGTCGGGCGAGGGAACGCCGGTCGTTTGTTTCCGGCTGCGCGGTCATGTGCGCCGCAGCAGCATCAAGGCCAGGTCCTTCCTGCCCCTGTTCACCTATATCCAGTTGTTGGTGCAGACCTTCATGAACGCGGTCTCACGCGAATATGTGCAGGCCGAGCATTGGCACAACACGGTCGTGATCGATACCGGCGATGTCTCGGCCGTCGACTTTGCCTTACCCGTAGAGATACGCCAGGAACTCTACGAGGTCGGCTACAAGACCGCCCGCGAAGTGTTGTCGCGCAAGCTGACCCAGGTCAGGCCGGCCCATTGAGCAATCCCGGTCTGGGTCAATGACTGCGGCCCAGCAGGCCCGCCATGCGCTTGAGCTTTGGCGTGACGACCGGAATGGTCAGCATCGTGCTGGCCACTGCCATCAGCAGCAAGGCGGTGAAGGTCTCGTTGGTGATGATCTGCTTGTCGAGCAGGATGTTCGCGAAGATGATCATGATCAGTGCCTTGGTTTGCAATAACCAGCCGATCAAGGAGGCTTCACCCGGCTGCCAGCGCAGCGCAAGGCCGGCCAGGTGCGCACCGATCAGCTTGCCGCTGACCGAGGCCAGCAGCAACCAGGCTGCTGCGATGAAGACCGCCGTGCCACCGACGCCCCAGTTGGTGCGCAGCCCGGTGCTGAGGAAGAACACCGGCATGATCACCAGCAGCACATGGTGGCGCAGCGAATCGAGCTGCTGCTGATCGAACCAGTCCGAATCGATCACCGCGCCAGCCAGGAAGGCGCCGACCATGAAATGCAGCCCTGACCAATCGGCACCAAAACCGCAAGCCGCCAGCCAGATCAGGCCGACATACCAACGATCGCTTTGCGAAAGCCGGGTCATCAAGCGACGGAACAGCGCGCCGATCACGATGAAAGCGATGACGAAGCCGATTTGGCGACCCATGCGCTCCCAGTCCATCAGGATCAAGGCGAGCACACCCCAGATCGCGATGTCGTCCACGCTGGCATAGCGCAAGATGCGCTGACCTAGCGGCGTGCGCAGGATCTCGAGCTTTTCCATCAGCAAAATCAGGATCGGCAAAGCGGTCACCGCGCAGGACATGCCGACCCCGGCAATGAACTGCCAGGTCAGCGCGCGCTGGCCGATCCAGCCCGGCATCACGAGCATCGCGGCAGCGGCGATGCAGCCGAACAACAGCGGCATGCCCAACGCCAAGCCGGCCGCCACTGAACTTTCGCGCTTGTGCGTCCAGGCGGCTTTCAGGTCGAGCTCGATGCCGGCGATCCAGACGAACAGCATCACCGCCCACCAGGCAATGCCGTTGAGCGACTGGATCACCGCTGGATTGAAAACAAAGTTGTAATAGCCAGGAAAAGCCGCGCCCAGCACACCCGGGCCGAGCAGGATGCCGGTCAGGATCTGTACCACCACCAGCGGCGCAAAGTAATCCAGCTTGAACAAGCGCCACACCAGATAGGGCGCAGTCAGGATGATCAGCATCGCGATCAAAAAGATTTCGGTAATGTTCATCGCAGGATACTTTTGATGCCGGCGAGGATAACCGAGCCACCGCGCCTGATCAGCCCGGCAGATGCAGCAGTTCGATCGGGCCGCGTCCGCTGGCCGCCGTGATCAGGCCGAGCACCCGGCCCGCGTCTTTGCCGAGCATGGCCCAGCTAAAGCGCCAACCCCAGTTGCCGCCGAGTACGCCTGGGATGTTCATCCGGTGGCTGCTGCCCAGGCCGAGCACATCCTGGAGCGGAAAAACCGCGAGATTCGCCACCGAATTGCTGCAGGCGCGGATCATTGCCCAATGCACATCGGCATCGCCGCAAGCCAGGTAGGAGCCGGCAAAAGCCCGTTCGCGTTCGTTCGCATGCTGCCACCAGCCCTGTACCGTGTCGTTGTCATGGGTGCCGGTATAGGCCACGCAGCGGCGCGGCCACATATGCGGCAGGAATTCATGCTGGCCGTCGGCACCAAAACCGAACTGCAGAATCTTCATGCCGGGAAAGCCGCAGCCGTCGCGCAATTGATGCACGTCGGGGGTGATGAAGCCAAGGTCTTCGGCCACGATCGGCAGGGTTCCCAGCGCCGCCTCGATCGCGTCGAACAAGGCCTTGCCGGGTCCGGTCAGCCAGCGTCCCTGGCGGGCATCCGGGCTGGCGGCATCGATTTCGTAATACGCAGCAAAACCGCGGAAATGATCGATGCGAAAGAAATCGGCCTGCGTCAGCGCGCGCTTGACCCTGGCCGTCCACCAGGCGTAATTCTCGGCAGCCATCTGCTCCCAGCGGTAAAGCGGATTACCCCAGCGTTGGCCCAGCGGTCCCAGATCGTCAGGCGGCACACCGGCAACCACGGTCGGCTGGAAATTTGCGTCCAGATGGTAAAGGTCGGGGCGCGACCAGCAATCGGCGCTGTCATGGGCGACAAAGATCGGCAGGTCGCCCATGATGGCCACACCCTTGCCGTTCGCATAGGCCTTCAGCGCAGCCGCCTGGACGTCAAACTGCCATTGCACAAACTGCCAGAAGGCGAGTTCTCCGGCATGGGTCCGGCGCGCCGTCAGCATTGCCTCGGGATCGCGCCTTGCCAGGCCTGGCGACCAATCCCACCAGGGCGCTCCGTTCAAGGGCGAGCGGATCGCCATGAACAGCGCGTAGTCGTCGAGCCAGTCCTGCTGTTCGGCGCACCAGGCGCTGAAAGCCTGACGGTCGATCAATTCAGCCCGGGCAAAAAAGCCCTGAGCCGCGGCGCGCAATTGCTGTTCGCGCCAGGGCAGTACCGTTGCGTAATCGACATGACCGGCATCGAACCCGCTGGCAGGCAACAGCGGTGAAGCCAGCCAGCCCTTCTCGACCATGGGTTCCAAGGCCACCATCCATTGGCTACCCGCAAACGCCGATACACCCTGGTAGGGGCTGTCGCCGGGGCCGATCGGTGTTGTCGGCAGCAACTGCCAAAGGCTCTGGCCGGCAGAACTCAGCCAGTCGACAAAACGCAAGGCATCAGGCCCGAAATCGCCAATGCCATAGGGGCCTGGCAGCGAGGTAATGTGCAGCAGCACACCCGAATTGCGTTGATCAAGTTGCATTGAAAGTTTCCTGGAATTATTTGGCCCGGCGTAACAACAGTAGCGCGCGTGCCGGCACGATGAAGGGCGACGACTCGGCGACCACCGCCGGTTGCAGTTCACGGCTGCTGTCGAACAGCAATTGCCATGGACCATGGTGCAAGGTGAAAGCGCGCGTTTGCGGCTCGGGATTGAAGATCAGCATCAACCGCGGCTGACTGGCAGTTGCCGCGCGCAGCTGCGCACCAAAAGCATGGTTGCCCGAGTCATGCCAATCATGCTGCTGCATCTGATGTCCACCGGGGTTGAACCAGTTCAGACAAGCGTCGCCTGCATCGCCCGGCGAAGGCGCGAACCAGCGGCCATGGTGCAGCAAGGGCTCCTGCCGGCGCAGGGCCAGCAACTCGGCGACCAAGGCTTGCAGGCTATCCGACGCTGCAGCCTGTTCCCAGGCTAGCCAGGTGGTCGGGTTGTCCTGGCAATAGGCGTTGTTGTTGCCGCCCTGGCTGTTGCCGAGCTCATCGCCGGCGCAGAGCATCGGCGTACCCTGCGCGAGCAGCAGCGTCGCCAGCATCGCGCGGCTGACGCGCGCCCTGGTGGCCAGGATGACCGGATGATCGGTAAGCCCCTCGGCGCCAAAATTGGCGCTCAGCTCACCATTGCGGCCATCCCGGTTGTCCTCGCCGTTCTGATGGTTGTGCTTGTGCATATAGCTGACCACATCGGCCAGCACAAAGCCGTCATGCACGGCGATGAAATTGACCGAAGCCTGGGGCCGGCGTTGGCCATGCTGGAACAGATCGCTCGAGGCCATGAAACGCCTGGCCAGCTCGCCCCGGCCGACGCCAGACTTGAGCCAGTAATCGCGTACCGTGTCGCGGAACTTGTCGTTCCATTCGATGAAGCGGCCCGGGAAACGGCCGAGCTGATAGCCGTCATAGCCGGCATCCCAGGGTTCGGCGATCAAGTGCACGCCGGCCAGCAGGGGATCCTGGCGCAGCGCAGTGAAGAAAGCGGCGCGCGGGTCATAGCCATGGGCGGTACGCCCCAGCACCGGCGCCAGGTCGAAGCGGAAACCGTCGACACCGAGCTCGCCGACCCAAAAGCGCAGCGAATCGAGCACGAACTGAGTGACGCGCGGATGGGCGCAGTTGAGCGTGTTGCCGCAGCCGCTGAGGTTCTCGTAGCGGCTGTTGTCGTCACTGACCAGCCGGTACCAGCTCTTGTTGTCGAGGCCCCGAAAGCTGATCGTCGCGCCGAATTCATTGCCTTCGGGCGTGTGGTTGTAGACCATGTCGAGCACCACTTCCAGCCCATGCTGATGCAGCGTCTGCACCATCTGGCGGAATTCCTGCAACACCGCGCTCGGATCATCCCGGTGCGAAGCCTGCGCCAACCTGGGATCGGGGCAGAAAAACCCCAGGGTGTTGTAGCCCCAGTAATTGTGCAGACCACGCTCAGCCAGGTGCGGCTCGTCGATGCAATATTGGACCGGCAGCAGCGACAGCGTGGTCACCCCCAGCGATTTGAAATGTTCAATCGCCGCTGGCGAAGCCAGCCCTGCATAGGTGCCGCGCAGACCGGCTGCAATGCCTGGATGCTGCATCGAAAAGCCCTTCACATGGACTTCGTACAACACCACATCGGTCGAGGCATGGCGGGGCGCGTTCAAGCGCGGGCTCAGCGACGCCAGCAAGGGTTCGGCCACCCTCGCCTTCAGGGCCTGCACCGCGTTGTCGCGACTGTCGAGCGAGCGCGGCCCGTCCGGGTGGCCTTGCTCGTAGCCATGGTGTTCGGCCTGCCAGCTGAAACGGCCGAAAATCTCGCGCGCATAGGGGTCGAGCAGCAATTTATGCGGGTTGAAACGGTGGCCTTGCATCGGCTCATAAGGTCCATGGGCGCGCAGGCCGTAAACCAGCCCCGGGCCCAGGCCAGGCAGGAAACCGTGGAAGATGCCGTCATGCGGGCCATGCAGCGGGTAGCGACGTAATTCACGCGAACCCGATGAGTCGAAGATGCACAGCTCGATGCAATGCGCATGTTCGGAAAATACGGCGAAATTGATACCCCCATCGCGCGCCACCGAACCCAGCGGTTCATGCCGGCCCTCCTGCAGTTTTTCGGGCAACAGATTCATCGCGCTCAAGCCGGCACCAGGAAAATCGTCGCCAAGGGCGGCAGGGTCAGCAGGATCGACTGTTCCTGCTGCTGCGCGGGCTGGTTCAAGGTCGGCAGATGAGCCTCGAGATTGCCGAGGTTGCTGCCACCGTAATGACTCGAATCGGTATTCAGGACTTCCTTCCAGGCTCCATGGCCCTGGGGCACGCCAAGCCGGTAAGCGAGCCGCGGCAGCGGCGTGAAATTGCTCACCACCAGCACGATGCCGCCCTGCTCATCGCGTCGCAGCCAGGCCATCACCGACTGCTCGGCGTCGCTGGCGTCGAGACAATCAAAACCGGCAGCCTCGCAGTCGAGCCGATGCAGCTCCGTCAATTCGCGGTAAATCCGGTTCAGGTCAGCAACCAGCCGCTGCACGCCGGCATGGCGCGGATCGTCGAGCAGCGCCCAGGGCAATGGTGCGTCGTGATTCCATTCCCCCGGCTGCGCAAATTCCTGCCCCATGAAGAGCAGCTTCTTGCCCGGATGGCCCCACATGAAGCCGTAATAGGCGCGCAAATTGGCGAATTGCTGCCAGTCATCGCCGGGCATCTTGGCCAGCATCGAGCCCTTGCCATGGACGACCTCGTCATGCGAGATCGGCAGCACGAAGTTCTCGCTGAATGCATAAACCAGGCTGAAAGTGATCTTGTCGTGGTGCCAGCGCCGGTGCACCGGGTCTTCCTGGATATAGCGCAGGCTGTCGTTCATCCAGCCCATATTCCACTTGTAATGGAAGCCCAAGCCGCCGGCATGGACCGGCGCCGACACGCCAGGAAAACTGGTCGATTCCTCGGCCACCGTGATCGCGCCCGGCGTCTCGCTGCCGACCCGACTGTTCATCTGGCGCAGCAGGGCAATCGCCTCAAGGTTTTCACGCCCGCCTTCGAGATTCGGAATCCATTCGCCGGCAGCGCGCGAATAGTCGCGGTACAGCATCGAAGCCACTGCGTCGACGCGCAGCCCGTCGACGCCCCAGCGTTCGATCCAGTACAAGGCATTGCCGACCAGGAACTGGCGCACCTCATTGCGGCCGAAGTTGTAGATCAAGGTGTTCCAGTCGCGGTGGAAGCCCTCGCGCGGATCGGCATATTCATACAAAGGGCTGCCGTCGAATTGCGCCAGGCCATGGGCATCGGACGGGAAATGCGCGGGCACCCAGTCCAGCAACAGGCCCAGGCCATGGGCATGGCAGGCGGCTACAAAAACTGCAAAACCTTCGGGCTCGCCGAAGCGTGCCGTCGGCGCATAAAGCCCGAGCGTCTGGTAACCCCAGGAGCCGTCGAACGGATGCTCGCTGATCGGCATCAGCTGCAGATGGGTGAACCCCAAACCGGCGGCATAGGCCGGTAACTGCAAGGCCAATTCCTCCCAACTGGCAAAGCGTCCACCTTGGCCGAAGCGCCAGGATGCGGCATGCACTTCATAGATCGACAGCGGCGCCTGGCGGGCATTGGCCGCAGCACGCTCGGGCGGCAAAGCCCTCGCCGCAGGCAGCGCCGCGACGATGCTGGCCGTGTCGGGCCGCAACTGGGCCGCGCGTGCATAGGGGTCAGCTTTGAGCGGCAGCAGTTCGCCATTGGCCGCGATGATTTCAAACTTGTAGAGGTCGCCCAAGGCCGCATGGGGAACGAAAATTTCCCAGATGCCGGCGGCATGGTGCAAGCGCATGCCATGGCGCCTGCCGTCCCATTGATTGAAGCTGCCGACGACGCTGACCCGGCGCGCATTCGGCGCCCAGACGGCAAAACGCACGCCGTCGACATGGTCCTGTGCCAGCGCATGGGCGCCGAGCAAGGTAAAAGGTCGCGGATGATCGCCAGCAGCCAGCAAAGCCAGGTCGGCATCGCCGAGTTGCGGCCCGAAGGCATAGGCGTCGGCATAAATGCCCTGGCTGCCGTCAGCCCAGGAAACGGCCAGGCGGTAATCGAAACGCTTGCGGCGGCGCGGCACCAGCGACTCGAACAAAGCGCCGCGAGGCTGCAGACTGACGAGCGTCCTGGAAGTCAGCGCATCGAGCAACTCGACCTTGCTGGCCCCCGGCAACAGCGCGCGCAGCCAGAGGCGACCTTGTCCATCGGCATGCAGGCCCAGCAAGGCAAACGGGTCGGCATGGCGCCCGGCCAGCAATTCGTCGATTTGGTCCTGCTCCAGCATTGCTCAGCCCATGGTCTTGACCGACCAGACCCGGTCGATGTACTGCGCGATTGTGCGGTCGGAAGAAAACTCACCCATGCCCGCGATGTTCAAAATCGCTTTTGACACCCAGACTGCGGGGGTATCGAACAGGGCATCGACGCGCTGCTGGGTCGCCACATAGTCGGCGAAATCGGCCATCAGCATATAGGAATCCCGGCTCAGCAGGCTGTCGGTCAGGGCGCGGTAGCGCTGGCTGTCGCCGGCCGAAAATTCGCCTTCAGCGATGGCCTGGATGACACGCTGCAACTGCGCGTTGCCCTGGACATGGCGCCGCGGCTGGTAGCCGATCGACTTCATCCGCGCCACCGCAGCCGTCTTGAGGCCGAAAACAAACATATTCTCGACCCCCATCGACTCGGCCATCTCGATATTGGCGCCGTCCCAGGTGCCGATGGTCAAGGCGCCGTTGAGCGCGAATTTCATATTGCCGGTGCCCGAAGCTTCGGTGCCAGCGGTCGAGATCTGTTCCGACAGATCGGCCGCCGGGATGATGATCTCGGCCAGACTGACGCCGTAATTGGGCAGGAAGACCAGCTTGAGCCGATCACCGACGCGGGGGTCGCTGTTGATCACGCGGCCGACATCATGCGCGAGCTGGATCACCGACTTGGCCGTGACATAGGCCGAAGCGGCCTTGCCGGCGATCACCACGGTGCGCGGCGTCCAGCAGGCATCAGGCTGATCGATGATCGCGTGATAGCGCGCCACCACATGCAGCAGGTTCAGCAATTGCCGTTTGTATTCATGGATGCGCTTGATCTGCACGTCGAACAGGCTGTCCGGGTTGACCATCACGCCGAGTTCGCTGCGGATCAAGCCAGCCAGTCGCTGCTTGTTGGCGCGCTTGACCGCCAGCAACTGCCGGCCGAAGTCGACGTCATCGGCCAGCGGCGCCAGCCTTGAGAGCTGCGACAGATCCTGCCGCCATTGGCCACCGATACGCTGATCGATCAACGCCGAAAGCCCCGGGTTCGCCTGCTGCAGCCAGCGCCTGGGCGTCACGCCATTGGTGACATTGTGAAAACGGCCGGGGAAGATGCGCGCATAGTCGGCAAAAATCGTCTCCACCATCAACTGCGAATGCAGCGCCGCCACACCATTGACCTTGTGCGAAGCGATCACGGCCAAGGCGGCCATGCGCACGCGGCGCTCTCCGCCCTCATCGATCAGTGAGACCCGGCTGACCAGCGCATCGTCGCCGGGGAACTGCAAGCGCACCTGGGTCAGGAAGCGATGGTTGATCTCGTAAATGATTTCCAGATGGCGCGGCAGCAAGGCCTCGAACATGCGCAGCGACCAGGTCTCCAAGGCCTCGGGCATCAAGGTATGGTTGGTGTAGGAGACGGCCTGATGGGTGATGCTCCAGGCCAGGTCCCAGTCGAGCCCATGCACGTCGAGCAGCAAGCGCATCAGCTCGGCCGGCGCCAAAGCCGGATGGGTATCGTTCAGGTGGATGGCATTGGCGAGTCCGAGACTGCGCAGCGACCCGGCTTCGCGCAAATGGCGCGCGATCAGGTCCTGCAAGGAGGCGCTGACCAGAAATGCCTCCTGCTTCAGGCGCAGTTCCCGCCCCTGCTCGGTGCTGTCGTCCGGATACAGCACCCAGTTCAGGCTGTCAGCGGCAAGGCGGTGACGCGCAGCGCCGGGGTAATCGCCTTCGCAAAAAGCCTTGAAATCGATCGGCGCTTCGGCGCTGGCATGCCATTGGCGCAGGGTCGAGACGCGCTGACTGTGATGCGCTGGCACGACGAAGTCAAAAGCCTGGGCCTGGATGCGCTCGGCCGGCAGCCAGCAGCGCCCGCCATCGACGCCGCCGGCCTCGACCCGGCCGCCAAAGCCGATGCTGTAGCGCAGATCGGGACGCGCAATCTCCCAGGGCTGGCCCAGATTCATCCAGTCGTCGGGGGCCTCGACCTGGCGCCCTTGCTGGATGCCCTGGGCAAACATGCCGTATTGATAGCGCAAGCCGTAGCCGAACGATGGCATACCCATCTCGGCAAATGAATCGAGAAAACAGGCGGCCAGACGACCCAGACCGCCATTGCCCAGCGCTGCATCAGCTTCGCGCTCGAGCGTATCGCCGAGTTGCAAGCCGGAAGCAGCCAGGCAGCGGCTCAGGCAATCGGTCAGCCCCATGGCCGCCAGGGCGTTGGACAGGGCCCGGCCCATCAGGAATTCCATCGACAGGTAATGGACCCGCTTGGTCACGGCAGCAGCGCCGCGAACCGCATCTTGCGCCTGGGTCAGCGCCCAACGGTCGGCCAGCAGCTGGCGGCAGGATGAGGCTGCAGCGCGCATCGCCAGTTGCGGCGTCGCGGCCGCGCCGCAGTTGGCCAGCTCGCGCTCGAACGCCGCGATGAATGCTGCCTGGGTCTTGTCCAAAGCCTCAGCGCTGATTGGTTCAATAGCCGCAGGATTGGCAGCCATTGCCGGGCGCTCATTCAACAAGTCATTCATCGGTGCAATCCCCAGTTCGCAGGAACATCCAAGCTGCCCCGAGGACAGCGCTGGCCGAAGTATCGCCCAGAACCTCAGATGTTCGTAGTTAAACTACATGATTAAAATAATAAAAATATTTTATCCATAGAGAAACCAGGCAAAAAACTTGTTTACCCCCGGGTCTATGCTGTTGTTCAACTACATTTTGACCTGTATATTGCTTCGAATCAGGGGCCAGGCCGGCTTGGCCGCGCGTCGCTGCTGCGAGCCGGTTGATCGAATATTCTGTTCAAGCAAGTCCGTTCAAGCGGCATGGAGGTGACAAGTGGCGGATGTACAACTGACCGGCGTGTGCAAGGCCTTTGGCGAAGTGAAGATTCTGCACGACATCAATCTGCAGATCCGCGACGGCGAGTTCATCGTTTTTGTCGGCCCCTCCGGTTGTGGCAAATCGACCCTGTTGCGCAGCATCGCCGGGCTCGAGGAAATCACCAGCGGCGAGTTACGCATCGCCGGGCGCCTGGTCAACGAAGTACCGCCGGCCGAGCGCGGCATCGCCATGGTGTTCCAGTCCTATGCGCTGTACCCGCATATGAATCTGTACGACAACATGGCTTTCGGGCTGAAGCTGGCCAAAGTGCCGAAGCAGGAAATCGACGCCGCCGTCACCCACGCAGCGAAGATCCTGCATATCGAGCATCTGCTCTTGCGCAAGCCCAAGGACCTGTCGGGCGGCCAGCGCCAGCGCGTGGCGATCGGCCGCGCGATCGTTCGCAAGCCCGAGGTCTTCCTGTTCGACGAGCCGCTGTCCAACCTTGATGCCGCCTTGCGCGTGCGCATGCGCTATGAATTCGCCAAGCTGCATGAAGACCTGCAGACGACGATGGTCTATGTCACCCATGACCAGGTCGAAGCGATGACGCTGGCTGACCGCATCGTCGTGCTCTCGGCCGGCAGGATCGAACAGGTCGGCACACCGCTGGAACTGTATGAACATCCGGTCAACCAGTTCGTCGCCGGCTTCATCGGCTCACCTAAGATGAATTTCATCGCTTGCGAGTTGGTCGAAGCGTCAGCCCAGGCGGCCATCGTGAAGCTGGGCAATGGCGACTTGATCCGCTGCGCCGTCAATGCTTCAAACGCGCAGGCCGGTGCAAGCCTCGTGCTGGGGATGCGCCCCGAACATTTCGTCGTCAACGGGGCAGACAACCTGATCGATTGCGGCGTCACTTTCGTCGAATCGCTCGGCAGCACCACCCACGCTTATTGCGCCTTCCCCGGCCTTGAAGATGGTCTGACCTGCCAGTTCGACGGCCGCACCAAGATCCGCGCCGGTGATCGGCTCAGCTTGAGCTTGCCGACTGAAGCCTGCTACTTGTTCGATCAACAAGGGCTGGCCTTCCAACGCCTGGCCGCCGAGGCTGGCGCGTGAGGAAAATCGCCGCAATCTTGCTGCCGCTGCTGCTGGCGCCGCAGGTTCAGGCCGAAAGCCCCAAGCTGCTGGTCTGGATCAATGGCGACAAGGCTTACAACGGCCTGCAAAAAGTCGGCAATGAATTCGAAAAAATCTCGGGCGTCAAGGTCATCGTCGAGCATCCGGTCGACGCGACCGACAAGTTCCAGCAGGCGGTCGGCGCCGGCAAAGGCCCCGACATCTTTTGCTGGCCGCATGACCGGGTCGGCGAATGGGCCAAGTCCGGCCTGCTGACGCCGCTGAGCCCGGGCAAAAAACTCATGGCTGAAATCGAAGACAGCGCCTGGAAGGCCTTCGGCTACAAAGGTCGGGTCTGGGGTTACCCGATTGCGATCGAAACCACCGGCCTGATCTACAACCGCGCCCTGGTGAAAACGCCACCGGCGACTTTTGACGAAGTCATCACGCTCGACAAGCGTTTGAGCGCCGCCGGCAAGCATGCAATTCTGTGGGACTACAACAAGAGCTTTTTCAGCTGGTCGCTGCTGGCCGGCGCTGGCGGACAGATCTTTGCCCGCGATGCGCAGGGCGAGTACGACGCGACTGCGGTCGGCGTCAACAATGCCGGCGCCTTGGTAGGCGCTTCAATGATTGCGCGCTTGCTGCGTGACGGCCATATGCCCAAGGGCGCACGCTATGCCGAGATGGAGGGCGCTTTTGCCAAAGGCGATGTGGCGATGATGATCTCGGGGCCCTGGGCCTGGGACAACGCCAGGAAAGCCGGCATCGATTTCGGCGTGGCGCCGATTCCCGATGTGATCGCCGGACGGCCTTCGCAGCCCTTTGTCGGTGTGCTCGGCTGCATGATCGCCGCTCCGAGCAAGGTCAAGGACATCGCGCGCGAATTCATTGAAAACCATCTGCTGCGGCCGCAAGCATTGAAGGTACTCGACGCCGATGTGGCGATTGGCGTGCCGGCCAACAAGGCTTTTTATGCCGAATTGGCAGTCAACCCCTTGATCCGCGCCAGCATGGAAAATGCGCGCCGCGGCGAGCCGATTCCCAATATCCCCGAAGTCGGCCGGTTCTGGACCGCCATGGACGCAGCCCTGGAAGCCATCACCAATGGTCTGCAATCGCCCAAGGACGCGCTAAACGGCGCGGCCGCCCGCATGCTGCTCAAGCCATGAACAATCCTGTCGCCAACTACAGCCGCATGCCGGCCACGCTGCCCGAGCGCATCGTGCAATGGCTGCGCTGGCCGCTCACCGCTCTGGCCATGCTGGCAGCGCTCTACCTGAGCTTCATGATCAATGCAGCGGGCCAACAGGTCTGGGCTGTCGGTGCGCTGGCGCTGTTTTCTGCCGGCTTTTACATCTACCTCAGCCAAACCGGGTTTGCCTACCGCTATTTGTTCCCCGGCATCGCCGGGATGCTGTTGTTCATCGCCTTTCCGCTCATCTACACCGCCCAGATCGGCTTCACCAACTACTCGTCAGCCCATCTGCTGAGCCAGCAGCGGGTGCGCAGCTACCTGCTCGACCAGCATCAAGCGGTGCAGGCGCAGGTCCAGCCCTTCAGCCTGCATGCCGAGGGTCAACGCTTTCGCTTGCTGCTGAGCGACCCCGAGACAGCCAGACCGGCCTGGGTCTCGCCGCCGCTGGACCTGAACAAGCCAGGCAGCGCGAGCCGGGTCGAGATGCAGGCAGCCAGCGCTTCGCTGCAGCCGCCGCTGGCGCTGCGCGACTTGATTGCGCATCGCGATGCCTTGATGCAGCTGACCTTGCTGCTGCCGGCCAGTACCGGTCTGGATGAATTGCATTACCTCGGTCTGCGCGAATTCGGCCCGGTCAAAAGGGAATGGCAGGCGCTTGACGATGGCGGCTTGAAGCGACTGTCCGACGGCCAGGTCTTCCAGCCGAGCTTGCGCAGCGGCTATTTCGAAAGCGGCAGCGGCGAGATCCAGCAACCGGGCTTCAAGGTCACCGTCGGCTGGCAGAACTACACCCGCATGTTGCTCGACGCCGATTTCCGCGGCCCCTTCGTGGCGATCTTCATCTGGACGGTGCTGTTCTCGCTGTTGACCGTGTTCTGCGCCACCGCGATCGGCATGCTGCTGGCCGTGTTGCTGAACTGGGAGGATCTACGCTTCCGCGGCGTTTATCGCACCTTGCTGTTCCTGCCTTACGCGGTGCCGGGCTTCATCTCGATCCTGGTCTTCAAAGGCCTGTTCAACCAGAATTTCGGCGAAATCAACGCGATCCTCGACGCGCTCTTCGGCGTCAAACCGGCCTGGTTTGCCGACCCGCTGCTGGCCAAGCTGATGCTGGTGATCGTCAATGTCTGGCTCGGCTATCCCTACATCATGATCCTCTGCGCCGGTCTGCTGAAGGCGATTCCAGCTGACCTGTATGAAGCTTCGGCGGTCGCGGGCGCTGGCCCGCTGACGAACTTTTTCAAGATCACCCTACCCCTGGTGATCAAGCCACTGGCGCCGCTGCTGGTCAGCGCATTTGCCTTCAATTTCAACAACTTCGTGCTGATCGCGCTGCTGACCGACGGCCGCCCCGACTTCCTCTCGACCAAGATCCCGGCCGGGCAGACCGACATTCTGGTGTCTTACACCTACCGCATCGCGTTCAAGGATTCGGGCTCTGACTTCGGCCTGGCCGCAGCGATTTCGACGCTGATCTTCATCCTGGTCGCGGCGCTGTCGCTGATCAACCTGCGCCTGATGCGCAAAGCACAAAGCTGAGGAGCTTCAATGGCAATCGTGCGAGGCCGGCAAGCGCGCTGGCGAGTTTTCGCGGCCCATGGCTTGCTCTGGGTATTTCTGGCGCTGACGCTGTTCCCGCTGCTGGCGATCGTCTCGATCTCGCTGCGGCCGGGCAACTTCGCCACCGGCAACATCATTCCGACCGAGCTCAGCCTCGAGCATTGGAAGCTGGCTCTGGGTATCGCCTACCAGGGTGCTGACGGCGGCTGGGTGCAACCGCCCTTTCCGGTGCTGACCTGGCTGTGGAACTCGATCAAGGTGGCGGGCATTTCGGCCCTGCTGATCGTGTTCATTTCGACCACTTCGGCCTATGCTTTCGCGCGCCTGAAGTTCCGCTTCCAGATGCCGATCCTGAACTCGATGCTGCTGCTGCAGATGTTCCCGCCGGTGCTGGCGCTGGTGGCGATCTACGCGATCTTCGAAACCATCGGCAGCTTCGTGCCGGCGCTGGGCATCGAAACCCATGCCGGTGTCGTACTGGCCTATCTGGGCGGCGTGGCCACCCATATCTGGACCATCAAGGGTTATTTTGAAACCATCCCGGTCGAGATCGAGGAATGCGCGAAGGTCGATGGTGCAAGCCATTGGCAGGCCTTCTTCATGGTGTTGCTACCGATGGCGCTGCCGATCCTGATGGTGGTGTTCGTGCTCGCCTTTATCGGCTGCATCATCGAATACCCGGTCGCCTCGGTGCTGCTGCGCGAAGAAAGCAATCTGACGCTGGCGGTGGGTTCCAAATATTTCCTGCATGACCAGCGTTTCCTGTGGGGCGACTTTGCCGCCGCCGCCGTACTCTCGGGCCTGCCGATCACCCTGGTCTTCCTGCTCGCCCAGCGCTGGATCGTCAGCGGCCTCACGGCTGGTGGGGTCAAAGGCTAAGCCTGGTTTCCCATACAAGCCGCAGGCCGGAATGCGGGGCCAACGCTGCATTCCGGCCTACTCTCGCTCCTTCAATCGATCATGCGAATTCAAAAACTCCTGCTTCTTGCCTTGCTGAGCTTGCCGATGTTTCACACCGCTGCTGCCACCCTGCCGACACTGCGCTTTGACTCGCGCCAGCTTGCGGATAAAACCCCGTTTGGCGCCGTCACTGCCGGCAGCGAGGTGACGTTTTCACTCAGCGCACAAGCCGGTGTCAGCCAGGCCAGCCTGGTGGTCGAAATACGCCGGCTGGAAGGCAACCAGGATCTGCTCGAGTACCGCGAAGTGGCCCGAATCCCGCTGCAAAAAAGCAATGCCGGCAAGGGCCGAGATCGCTGGGTCGGCAGCTACCGGTTTCCCGACAAGGCGATCTACGGCTATTACTTCGAAGTCGAGATCGCTGGCAAGAGCTATCTTTTCCAGAACAATGCCGATGAGGTCTACTGGACGCGCGAAAAAGGCTCGATGGGCCTGGGCCAAGTCACAGCAAAGCCCACGAGTCCCACGGCGATCCGCCGCTACCGCCAGACCGTTTACAGCGCTGACTTCAAGGTCCCCGCATGGGCGCGTGATGCGGTCTTTTACTACATCTTCCCCGAGCGTTTCCGCAACGGAGACAAAAGCAATGACCCCAAGCCGGGCCTCAGCCGCTATCACGACAAGGGCGTGGAGCTACACAAGAACTGGCTCGACAAACCCTGGAAACCTGGTTCCGGAGATGGCAGCGATGCGGTCTACAACAACGACTTCTTTGGCGGCGACCTGGCTGGCATCATCAGCAAGCTCGATTACATCGCGGAGCTCGGCGCCAACGTGATTTACATGACGCCGGTATTCAAGGCGGCCAGCAATCACAAATACGACACGGCCGATTACAAGCAGATCGACCCGGCCTTCGGCAGCAATGCAGATTTCGAGCGCCTGAGCGTCGAAGCCGCCAAGCGCGGCATCCGCCTGATCCCCGATGCCTCGCTGAACCACAGCGGCAGCGACTCGGTCTACTTCGACCGCTTCAACAACCATGGCGGATCCGGTGCTTTTGCCGGCGGCAAGATCAACCCCACATCGCCCTATGCCGACTGGTACCACTTCGACAAAACCCAGACCAACCCTGAGAAACAGTACCAGGGCTGGGTCGGCGTCAGCGACCTGCCCGAGTTGAACAAGGCTTCGCCATCATTTCGTCAGTTCGCCTTCGGGGCGCCTGATTCGGTCATGAAATTCTGGCTCGACCGCGGCGCTTCGGGCTGGCGAATGGATGTCGCACCCTGGGTCCCGGATGACTTCTGGCGCGAATGGCGCCAGGCGATCAAAACGCACAAACCCGATGCGCTGCTGATCGCCGAAACCTGGTTCGATGCGAGCAAGTTCTTCCTCGGCGATTCCTTCGACTCGACGATGAATTACATCTTCCGCGACAGCTTGCTCAACTATGCCGCCGGCGGTGCCGCCGACAAGATCTACGCCAATATCGAACTGATGCGCGAGGCCTACCCGCCGCAGGCTTTTTACGCCTTGATGAACCTGATCTCGAGCCATGACAAGGCGCGCGCCCTGCATCATTTCGGTGATCTGGACGATGGCGATGGCAAAGCCAAGGCCCTGGCAAAAAAGCGCTTGAAACTGGCCTTGTTCTTCCAGATGACCTTCCCCGGCGCGCCGACGATTTACTACGGCGACGAAGTGGGTTTGACCGGTGGCGAAGATCCCTACAACCGCGCGGCCTACCCCTGGGCCGATGAAGGCGGACAAGCCGACGCCGAGTTATTGGCCGATTTCAAAGCCCTGACACGGCTGCGCTCGACCTACCCGGTGCTGCGCCATGGCAGCATCAGCGCACCGATTTATCTGGATGCCAATCTGATCGTGCTGGCCAGACAGGACGGCGAGACCTGGGCCATCACCGCGACCAACAATGCCAGCCGCGCGCGCAGCATCAAAGTGAAACTGCCATCTGCCATGAAGGCCAGGACGTTGCGCAATGCCCTGACCGGCGAGCAACTGGCCGTTGATAAAAATGGCCAGCTTCAGCTCAGCGTACCGGCCTTGTTCGGCAGCCTGCTGGTCACGCCCTGATTCAATTCGGCGCCCCCGCCGGTGCGCGTACTGGCGTCGATGGTGAGGGGCAGCGACTGTTCGGTGATCAAGCAACTGCCACAGGGGCCTCCCCATGGAGCGAATCAGTCAACTTTTGCTGGGCATCCTGATGCTGGCTGCGACAGCATGGGGCCACAGTGCGCCACTGGGGTCGCCGACGCAACCGGTGGTCAATGTGGGGCGCATTGAGCGGCTGGAAAATCTTCCATCCAGATTCGTCGAAGCGCGTCCGATCGACGTGTGGCTGCCCAGCGACTACTCCCCGATGAAGCGCTATGCGGTGATCTCTATGCAGGATGGTGCGGGCCTGTTCGACGCCGGCCAAGCCTGGAACCGTCAAGCCTGGAACCGTCAAGCATGGAATGTGCATCTGGCGCTGTCAAGATTGATGCAGGATGGAAAGGTTCAGGACGCCATCGTGGTCGGCATCCCCAATGGTGGAAAGCACCGCTACAGCGAGTACTACCCTGACAAGTACCTGGCCCTGGCACCCAAGGACGTGCAGGCGGACTACATACCCTGGCGGCTGCGATGCTAAATCTTCCGAGAGACCATGTAGGAATCCCCCTTCAGCTCCACCTTCAGATCAAAACCGAGTTCCAGTCCTTTGAGAAAGGACGGCAGATCCGTCACTGCAAACGCGCCTGAAACGCGCACATCCTTCAGCGACGGACTGGCCAAGCGCAATGGAAGGGTGGAATACCGGCTAACCTGCGCGAGCACTTCTGCAAGCGGCTCGTTGTCAAAGACGACGCGCCCCTGTAGCCAAGACAGTTGCTTTTCCAGGTCTGGCTGCGTGCGAGTGGACAACACGATGTTGTGATCTGTTTCTGCAGCCACTTGTCCGGCCCCCAGGCGAATGGGCTGGGGCTGCGTACCATACGCATTAGCCCCGTCGGCTTGCTTCGAAGCCGGCTTCACGAGTTCGACCACACCTTCGAAGACCGTGACTTTCACCTGGTCATTATCCAGACGACGAACGCTGAATCGTGTCCCGACGGCACGGACAACCGTAGAACCGACCAGGACCTCAAAGGGCCGCGTCTTGTCCTTGGCAACCTCGAACAGACCTTCTCCTCGTTCCAGCCTGACTTGGCGGCGCTCTTCGCTGAACCGGATTTTTACCGTGCTGGCCGTGTTTAACGACAATTGCGATCCTTCCTCCAGGGGTATGACGCGATGCTCACCGACCGACGTCGCAAACTGCGCCTCAGTCGGCGCTTCCACCGTGTTCCAGCGAACGGACCACATGGCGGTTGCCAAGAAGACCGACGCTATGGCCGCAAACGCAAATCGTGACATGCCAAAACTGCTGCTGCGGCGGGCCGGGGCGTTGCCGCCCTTGGCGATCTGCGGCTTGAACGATGCCTTGGATGCAGCGCTCCAGAGCAAGGCATGTGTGTCCAAGAGACTGGCATGCGAGGGATCGCTGGCCAGCCATCGCCGCAACTCCTCGCGCTCACTGGGTGATAGAGGTCCCGCATCGATCCGCAGAATCCATTGGCGAGCCAGGTCAGCGGCGGACACCTCGCCTTCCAGTGGCACAACGTTATTGCTCATTGTGTTCATCGTGCACTTCTCCGCCCTGACTCCGCCTGGCCATTTTCGGCCACGGCCTCATGACACAAGCGCATTGCGTGCGTGATGTGGCGTTCGACTGTCTTTACCGAGATTCCCATCTGGTCAGCAATCTCGGCATATGACAGTTGCTCGACCTTTCTCAATCTGAATGCCTCGACGCATCGAGGGGGCATGTGCTCCATGGCGGCTTCCACCGAACGCACCATCTGACGGGTCTGAAGCAAGTCTTCTGGACCCATCCCTTCGCCCGGCAACTCGAACTCCGCGCCATCACCCACCGCGTCGGTCGCGCGTGATGTCCGCTTTCGAAGTTCGCTCAGCGCCAAGTTGCGCGCAACGGTATAGAGCAGTGCCGCGTTGACCGGCGTCTGGCCACCAACCTCCGCCGCGTACACCCGCAGGAATGCCTCCTGACTCACGTCGGCAGCATCCTCGTTATTTCTCAAAAGGCGGCGGACAAAGCGCTCAAGGGCCTTGCGACGCACTTGATAAATTTCCTGCAGGCTCATAGTGCTCCAGAACTGCGAAGGGCATCCATTGCGGTGACAACCAACTTTGGAATGGTACTTGAGTGTCAGCCTGCTAAGGATGCTTTGCATAACTCAACGCGAGTGTGTGTAGTGCGGATCGGGATGGGATGCAAGGCGCATTTTGCGGCCAATAGCGCGTGCTATTGGCAATCAATGCAACGCTGCAAACCGCCCGAGGCCGCGCCATTACAAACCGTGAGGGGTTATGCAGAGCATCCCTAAGGCTTCAACAAAGTGGCTGAGTTCTCGCCCGTATCAACGATTCGTACGCCCGTTCCTTTCAGCATCAGTGCAAGTGCCACGCGAGGGGGAAATGTTCCGCGGACCGCGACAGTCGAAAGTCCTTGGACGATATTTGAGGAATACAGGAGTTGGAAACCAGTCACCTGCACGAACTGATTGAGCGCGGCGTTTGCCGGTTGGGCCGGGATCTCAATCAAGAGCGTTTGCCCCAGTGGCTGTGACGCCAACGCCGATCGCGTCGTGAGTCCAGTAACGGCAAGGACGGCTACCAGTCCGAGGTACAGCAGAAAACCTTTGGCGTATTTCAATTCTTGTCCATTTGGGGCGAGCTTCCGAATTGCCGAAATCGCAAGAGCCGACAGCAACCCTTGTACAACGCGCCAGCACGGCATCACCCCCAAAGGGTTAACCACTAGTTTCACCTCGATTTCGCGTCGTGCGTCAGCGCGCCAGCCGAAGGCGCAAGTGATTGGTCCTATGGGGCCAAGCAGCGCTAGTTCGCGCCAGGCGCGCCGACTCTGAGGCCGCGAACCGGCTCGGCGTTGAAATGGTGAGCAATCCCGCGCCAACGCCGTTCAGGGCAAGCGCTGGCCCAAATTTCCCTGGCGGGTTACTGCCCGTCGCCACGGGTCGGACAGACGCTGAAACTTCATTAGCGCGACGTGCGCGTGAGCAAATGGGTCGTCGATACCGAGTCGCCCGAATACTCTAAGGCCTATGGTGCTTATGCAGGCAAACGGGTCGATCGCTGGATGATTTACGACTTCATCCTGCCCGGCATCCTCTTGATGGACTCGGGCATGGTGCCCGCAGGAGGCGGTGCGGCGGCGCGCGAAACCGGGCTGCGTACCGATGGGCTCGAATTCCGTGGCCGGCAGGCATTGACGCCCGAGAGCGGTCAACTGCTGAATCTAGGGTCACTCAAAACTCACTTGCTTGCGATTGTCCGACGAGACCCGGTCGATCATCTTGTTGTAGGGGTCCACGCCGACGTCAAACGGCTTGTCCTTGACCGTAACGGTCACGCTGGGCTCTGCGCCCAACAGGCGGCGCTTCTCGCTGAACAAGACCTTCTCGGCAGACTCCTTGCCGCCGGGCGGGCGTGAGAAGACGGCAATTTCCACCGGCTCGTCATACACCCGGGAGACCTCCTTGCCAGCGCCGTCGGCCTCCATCTTGGCCAGCTGCAACTTCATCGTCACATCCCATTGACCGTCGGGGCGCTGCTTGGCGCTGGCCGCCATCACACGGTTGTCGTAGAAGACAATTTTCTCGAACAGGTCGGTGATCAACTCCTGCTTGTCGGCACCGGCCTCGGCTCGGATGTAGCTCAGCAATTCACGACTGGTCGTGTAAGGCGGGGCCTGGTAGGCCTTGTCTTGCAAGAACCGTTTGAGTGCCCGGTTCAGCGCCGCTTCGCCAATCTCCTCGCGTACGCGATAGAACACCAAAGAGCCCTTGTTGTAGTGAATGTATTGCTGGTTTTCGACCCGAAACAGCGGCAACTCTTCGATCTTTTCACCCTGGCGCGAGCGCAGGTAGTTATCCAACTCATCCTTGAAAAACTTGCGCAAATGTTCGCGGCCGTATTCCTTCTCCATCACCATCAACGCGGAATATTGCGCCAACGATTCCACCAGCATGGTGGCACCCTGCACATTGGCGCCGATGACCTGATGCGCCCACCACTGGTGCGCCATCTCGTGGGCGGTGACGTAGAACACGCTGTCCACGTCCTCCTTGTCGCGCAGATCGGCAATGAAGCCAATCGACTCGGAATAGGGAATCGTGTTGGCAAAGGACTGTGCAAAGCTGGCGTAACGAGGGAACTCCAGAATCCGCACTTGCTTGTGCTGGTAGGGGGTGAAGTTGGCGCTGAAATAGTCCAGCGATTTCTGCGTGGCCGTGATCATCCGGTCGACGTTGTAGCCATGCTTGGCATCGAAATAGATTTCTATCGGCAAGCCTTGCCAATCGCCTTTTTTCACCTGCCAACGCGCCGACAAGTAGGCGAAGAAGGGCAGCATGGGCCGGTCCATCTTGTAGTGGAAATAGCGTCTTCCGCCCTGTTCCCAGGTCCTTTGCAAATAGCCAGGCGCCAGCGCGATTTGGTCGGCGCTGGTGGAGACGGTGGTGTCAAAGCTGATCCAATCGGCCTCGGCGCCCAATTGATGGTTGGCGCGCGCCGCTTCGTCCTCCAGTTTGGCCAGACGATGAGGCTCGCCCAGGTTGCGTTTACGGCGTTCATTGCGGTCCAGCAGTTCATCGCCGCTGTAGCCGAGTGAAGGGAAGAACTGTGCATTGTTGAAGAAGGTGCCGTTCAGGTTGACACTGTCCGGGGCGCCACTGTTGGTGAAGCCCTGGTTGTTGACCGTCACCGTGAAATCCATGTCGAAGGCTGCGCCAGGCTGCAGAGGCTGCGCCAGTTTGAGAATGCGCATACCCAGTAGCGGATCGTCCAATGTCACCTGGTGCGCCGGCAGGTTCTTCAAGGTCGTCTGGACATCGGGGACCAACTGCACGTACAAGGTATCCAGCGCGGCCGCATGCTTGTTCACCACCCGGTAATGGCCATTGATGACGACTCGGCGCTCGGCCGGGAAGATGTCGACATTGGCCTGCACCTCGGTGACGCGCGGTTGCGGCAGGCCCTTGTACTGCCGATAGAGCTTTTCGTAATTGGCCTGTCGGTCCATCGCCACATCACCGGGAACGTAGGGGTTCAGTACGTTGGTGTTGTAGAAGATCCAGCCGCCGCTGACAACAAAGCCGCTCAGACACAGGGCCAAGGCGACGCCGGTCTTGCCACGCAGGCGTTGCCCGGCCAGTTGCAACCGGACCCGCCATTCATGTGACAGGCCGCGCACCCACAGCCCTTGCGCCAGAATCAGCAAGGCCAGCACAAACAGGCTCCAATACAGCACATACCAGGACCAGCCCGCCAGAAAATGGCCATAACCATTCATGTCGGAGTACTGGGTTTGCGGTCGTCCGGCAATGGTGTACAGGTTGTGGTCGAAGTGCAATATGCCCAGCACGACCTGTGCCACCATCACCAGAATCACCGCCAGGTAGCCGATGAATTTGTTGTTGAAGAAAACCTGGAAGGCGATGCCCATCAGTCCCATCAACACAAAGTAAACCGAACTCAGCATGGCGCCCTGAAGGTACACGCCCAACTCAATCGTTGTGCCGCCCTTGATCAGCTGAAATACGATGGCCGCGAGCACACCGCAGCCCAGGAAGCCAGCCACCACAGCCACCAGCGCCAGACTCTTGGCCACCAGCGGTACCCAGTTGGGCATGGGCATGGCGTCCAGTACATCGGCCAACTTGGCTTGGCGCTCCTTGAAAATCAGCTCGCCACCATAAAAAGTCACGATCAACACCAGCAAGAAGGTGAAGCTGCCATTCATGTTTTCCATCATCAGGCGCGACACCGGGAGCACCGGCGTGCCGAACATCTTGGCGCCGGCAATGGCCCCCCCAATGAAGTTGGCCAAGCCCACCAACGCAATGATCAGAAAGGGAATGCTCTTGAATACGCCCGCCGTGTCAAAACGAAACAGGTTCCAGCACTGCAGCCACGGTGTTGCAGCCCCATGGCTGGGCGCGACCGTTCGGTAGATTTTTGGCGAGGCGGCTGCTGCCACAGGCACGGCCGCCTTGGCCCGACCCAACCAGCGCTTGCCGGTATCTGCACGTTGCGGCTTGAACAGCAATTGCGTCAAGCCGAGCAGCACCAGCGCCACCACAATCCACAGGACGCGATTGGCGAGCAGGAATCCACTCAATGGCGGCAGGCCACTGTTGGCTTCGGCCGTGGTGAAGTAACGGGTCATGCGGCCAAAAGCGCGCAAACCAAACGGATCAGTCAGCACCGCCACCCACTCATTGCTGATGTCGCGGGCCATCACTCCGGCCACGCTCCACAACACAAAAAACGCAATCACCCCGACATAGACCAGCAACATCGAACGGGTGGTCGCCGCGAACAACATCAGCAATGCCCCGATCAACAGCAGATTGGGAATGACGAAGACGGCAAAACCCCAGAGATAGGGCAGGATGGAAAATGGACCGACTCGGGCCACATCGACCCAAGGCATGACGGTTCCCAGCATGATCCCCATCGCGATCAGCACAAAAATCGACAGGCAGGCCAATTGACCGGCCAAAAAGCGCCCCAGCAGATAGTCACGCTTTTTCATCGGCGTGGCAAAGATCATGTCGGACATACCCAGTTCGGTATCGCGAAGGACCGAACCGGCCACGAAAATCGTGACGATGAACATCGACAGGACGGTGAAAGCACCCAAGAACTGGGCGATGACCATCGGCGCATTGCGGTAGACGTTGCCCACCGCCCCGCCAACCGTCACCGCATCGCTGCTGGACGCGCCAAATGCCATGACGGCAAACACCAGGCCACTGACCCATAGCAAGGGCTGGCGCAGCTGAAATCGCAACTCGAAACGGAAGAATTCAAACCACATGAATCGCTCCTCAGGCTTGCGCGGACATGGCGGTCTGACTGGCGCGTATCTTCAGAAAATACACGTCCTCCAGGTCCGCCTCGACCTGCACAAAGCCTTCCTCGGGCTGACTGTCGGCATGGACGCTGATCTGCGGCTCGCCCCCCACCAGTCGCGAGGACAGCACGTTGAAGCGCTGCTGGTACTCAGCCAAGGCGGCCTTGCTGACGCGCTTGCGCCAGACCTTGGACTTGAGCATGTCGATGGCGGCCTGGGGTTCGCCCTGCAACAGCACTTCCCCCTTGACGATCATCGCCATGCGCGGGCACAGGTCGGTCACATCCTCCACGATGTGCGTGGACAAAATGACCACCACCTGCTCGCCAATTTCGGCCAGCAGGTTCAAGAATCGGTTGCGCTCGTCGGGGTCGAGGCCGGCCGTGGGCTCGTCCACAATCACCAGTTTGGGCGCCCCCAACAGGGCCTGGGCAATGCCAAAACGCTGACGCATGCCACCCGAGTAGCTGCCGAGTTTGCGTTTGCGTGCGTCCCATAAATTGGTCTGGTGCAGCAATGCTTCAACCTCCTCCTGGCGTTGGGCCTTGGCAGTCAGGCCCTTGAGCACTGCAAAATGGCTCAGCAAGTCTTCGGCGCTGACTTTGGGGTACACCCCGAAGTCCTGGGGCAAGTAGCCCAATTGGCGGCGCAGCCCTTCGTTATCGCGCAACACATCAATCTGGTCGAATTGAATGCTGCCACTGTCGGGCTCTTGCAAGGTCGCAATGGTCCGCATCAGCGACGATTTGCCCGCCCCGTTGGGGCCCAGCAATCCGTACATGCCGCGTGGAATCTCCAGGTTGACGTCTTTGAGTGCCTGCACCCCGTTGGCATAGGTCTTGTTGAGTCCCTTGATGGATAGCATGCGCGTTCTTTCTGGCTTGAGTTGTCAACAGGGGCGCCGTCGGCGGGCGAGCGGCACAATGTACGACATCAAACTTATGCCGACCAGCATGAGTGCAAGTGCCAGGCGAGGGGGGAATTTTCCGCGGACCGCGACAGTCGAAAGTCCTTGGACGATATTTGTGGAATACAGGAGCTGGAAACCAGTCACCTGCACGAACTGATTGAGCCCGGCGTTTGCCGGTTGGGCCGGGATCTCAATCAAGAGCGTTTGCCCTAGTGGCTGTGACGCCAACGCCGATCGCGTCGTGAGTCCAGTAGCGGCAAGGACGGCTACCCGTCCGAGGTACAGCAGAAAACCTTTGGCGTATTTCAATTCTTGTCCAGTTGGGGCAGGCTTCCGACTTGCCGAAATCGCAAGAGCCGACAGCAACCCTCGTACAAGGCGCCAGCACGGCATCACCCCCACCGGGTTAACCACCAGTTTCACCTCGAATAGTGGAGCTCAAACTCCTTGCCTTCTTGCCGGCCCAGCGCGCCGACATGGAGCAGCGTGCGCCAGGGCCCCAGCCCGCTCGTCTGCCGTGCGGCGGTCTGCAGATCGTCGGCGGCCGCCTTAGCCCCTGGCCCAGTGCCATTACGCCCATCGCGAAAACGCCCAGCGCGCGCAGCCCTCTCAGCGGCCCAGCGCATAGCGCAGCTCCAGCCCAATGGTGCGCGGGCGCAGCCGGTTGGCTAAAACGTCGATCACGCCCGGCCCCAGCGGCTGCACGGTGCGGAAGCTGACCGCGCCGTTGTCGTTGGCCAGGTTCTCGCCGAAGAGCGACAACGTCCAGCCCGCTTGCTCGAAGCTGACGCGCGCGTTGACGTTGTTGATGGCATCGCCTGCCTGGTACAGCGGGAACGATGGGAACTCGCGCTTGGTGTGGTGCTGGAAGCCCAGCCGCGCCCGGCCCTGCCAGGCACCGAAGGCCGCAAAGCGGTACTCCGCCGAGCCGCTGAAGGTGACCTTGGAGATCTCGTCCACCGGCTTGCCCGCGGCAATGCCGGTGCCCGGCACGCCGGCGGCGTAGCGGGCATCGGTGTAGCCGCCTGCCAGCGTGAAGGTCAGCGCCGACGACACGTCCAACGCCATGCTGGCCTCGACGCCATCGGTCGTGGTGCCGCCGGAGTTGATGAGACCGTTGAAACCGGCGGTGCCGAGCGGGATGCGCACCGTCACGTCCTTCCAGTCGCTGTGGTAAACGGCGGCTTCGACGGTCATGCGCTTGTCCAGCAGCTGGACCTTGGTGCCCAGCTCGTAGGTCCAGATGGAGTCGGGCTTGAGCGCGGCCGGCAGCGCGATGCCCAAGGGGCCAGCCATCGCCAGCGAAAGGGCGGCCTGGTTCTGCCCGGAGCGGAAGCCCTTGGAGGCGCTGGTGTAGACCTGCCAGTCTGGGCGGGCCTTCCAGGCCAGCGAAAAGCGCGGGTTGGTGCTGTTGAAGGTGTTGTCGGTGGGAGGCGAGGCCATGCCGGAGTTACTCTCCGTGCCTTGCAGACGGTCCTGGAACCGGCGCACGCCCGCGGTCAGCTCCAGCGGCAGGCCGGGCAGGTTGTAAGAGGCCTCGGCGAACACGGCCCGCGCGGTCGAATCCGCGCGCCCGATGTTGTTCACCCCGAAGACCGCGAACACGAACTTGTCGTCGCGGCGGGAATCACGCTGGTACAGGCCGGCGGTCCAGCGCAGATCCGACTTGCCGTTGGAGGCCACGCGCAACTCGTGCGCGCCCACGTCGATGTCGAGCGTCGTGATCAAGGGGCCGCCGTAGACGATGCCCGACAATGGAAATGCCAGGCTCATGCGAGAGTAGCTGTAGAACAGCGACACGGCGTCGAAGTCATAGGTGGCGGAGGCCCCGGCCAGTTCGTACTTCAAGGTGTTCGACAACGTGTTCGGCGAGTTGCCCGCGGTGCCCTGGTCGGTGGCACTGCTGCCGCCCTTCGGGTAGTTGCCGGCGAAGCTCCAGTAGGTGGCGTTCAAGGTCAGGCGATCGGTGGCATCCCAGCGCGCGCGCACGCGCGCTGTGTCGATGCGCGAGGAGTTGACGTTGCTGGCCTTGCTGAGGGGGTCGTCGATCCAGCCCGACAGCTCTTCGTGTGTGGCGGCTACTCGGACGGCGACCCTGTCGCCCAGCGGCACGTTGACCATCGCCTTGGTGCCGGTGTTGTTGCCGCCGCCGTCGGTGCGTGAGCCGCCCAACTGGCCCGCAAAGCTGAACTCGCCCAGGCGCGCGTTGTTCGTGAGCATGCGCACCGTGCCGCCCATCGAGCCTTCCCCGAACAAGGTGCCCTGTGGGCCGCGCAGAATTTCGATGCGCTCCAGGTCCCATGCGCGCACATCGGGTGCGATGGGCACGGTCACGCCGGTGAAGGGCAGGTCGTCGAGGTAGTAACCGTTCGGGTTGGCACCCAGCGAAGTCGAGATGCCGCGTATGGCCACCCTCGGTCCCAGGTACCCGTCGTCGTAGGAGCTGACACCCGGCGCGTCCTGCAGCACCTCGCTTACGCTGGCCGCGCCGCGCCGCCGCAAGCCTTCGCCCGTGATCGCGGTGACGGCGATCGGCACGTCCAGTATGCGCTCGTCCTTCTTGCGCGCCGTCACGATGACGGTGTCGAGCGAGGTCATTTCGCCTTTCCTCTGCAAAGTGGCCGAGTTATTGCCCGTGTCGACGATGACAAGGCCTGACCCGTCTAGCAAGCGTCTCAGCGCCTCACGCGGTGTGAGGCTCCCGCTGACGGACTTGGCGTTGATGCCGCGCACGAGCTCTGGAGAGAAGAGCAGTTGGTAGCCGGTCTGCTCAACCAGGCGCCGCAGTGCAGCGGCGGCCGGCTGCGCCGGAATTTCAATGGCAAGGGCTTGCGCACCAGCACCCTGCGCATGAACGTTGGCAAGAGGGAGCATCGCAGCCATCAGCAGCGCAGCCGCCAAGGGAATGGGGCGAAGCAGTCGAGTCGAACGAGTCATTGATATCTCCTGGTGATTGATTCTGTGTTCGGAATGTCGAGCCTTGCTCGGCACCACTAGAACACTGGTTCGACGCGCCAAGGTACCGACTCCCCCATGGGGATTTCACTATTCGGGTTTTCACTGGAGCGCACAGACTGGCAGCCGCAGTCGGTGCTCTGCCATGTCCAACTACGGAATCTAGGCTCAAGTCGCTTTGCTCGAACTGGCAAAGAAACCGTTCAAGGTCAGCCGCCCGGTCTGCGGATCGTCGTTCAGGCTTTGCGGCGCGGTGATGGCGCCGCTGTGGAAGATCGCGCCGTTGTAGAAAATCATGCGGTTCCACTGCGCCGGCAAGGTGCAGGTCCGCTCGAAATACTCGTTCGAGTCGACCATATAACCTTGCGCCACCGCATAGCGGCGCGTGAACTCGGGGCCTTCCATCGCGACTGCATCGCGCACCAACTGGTTCGTCTCGGCGGGTGAGCGCTTGGGCAGATAAAAACTGGTGCCACCCAACTGGCTATCCTCGAACAGATAAAGCACCGAGGCGGCGATGCATTCGCCGGGGATGACATCGTCGAGATCGCGGTGACATGACCATTGGCGCGGCGCCAGTTCCTGCGGGGTAAAGCTGACCATCGACAAGCGGCAACTCATCCTCAGCGTGCGCCTGCCGCCAAGCAGGCGGCGGATATGTTGACGAAAAAACTCATCGAGTCGACTCGAAAAATCAGCTGGCATGCCGAGTTCAAGCCCGGGGTAGGCAAAAACCGGCGGACGCTTGAATTGATGGCGATTGAGCTGCGCCAACTCGACCATCCGCTCCGGGTTGAGCAGCACATCGTCGATGACATAAGCATGGTCATCGGGCCCGATCCGGATCGGCTGGATCCGCGGGCGCGGATTGAATGCAGGAAGGAATTGGGAATCCATCAGGGGTCCGGTTCTGCGGCTAAGCCCGTCCTGGAGTATCGCCTTGCCCATCGGTTAAATTCGACGCTTACACAAATCAAGGGCGGCCATGATCTTCACCTTCATCCTGATGGACAAACCCGACAGCGCCGAACTGCGCCAGTCCATGCGGCCGCAGCACAAGGCCTATCTTGCCGCAGCGGCTGATCGCATCGCTTTTGCCGGCCCCTTCACCAGCGACGACGGGCAGACGATGATTGGCAGCCTGCTGGCGATCGACTTTGCCTCGCGTTCAGCCGCGATGGAATGGCTCAAAGCCGAGCCCTTCACGCAAGCCGGCCTTTACGCCAGCGCCAGCGTGCAGCCCTTCCTCAATCTATGGCCGCAAAAAACCGGTTTCCCGCAGTGAGCGGGATCGAAAGCGCCGAGATCAGGGTCAGAGACTTGATTCGACCTGCCATTGCCAGGCAGCCAGTTGCTGCATCCTGCCGTTCAATTGAAAAGTCTGGGCCTGATTGGAAAGATTCACCGCCACCGTGACCTTGTTGCTGCCCAATTGGCGGCTGAAGGCAAACAGCTGTTGATTGCCCGTATCGAGCAGCAATACCGGCGCGCCATATTGGCCATTGGCCAGCGCCGGGTTGTTCTTCTTCAGCGCCAGCAGCCCGCTATAAAAGGCCTCAAGTTCGAGCGTCTTCCAGTCGATCGGGTCTTTCTCGAAGAATTCGAGCCGCCGGGTCAAACGCGCTTCCTGGCCGCCGTAGATCAAGGGCATGCCGGGTAGAGTGAAGCTCAGCACAGCCAGGGCCTGGTAAGCCTCACCATAAAGTTCGGCGTCGGTGCCATGCCAGCTGTTGAAGTCATGGTTGCTGGTGAAATTCATCCGGTAAGCATGGCCTGGATAGGCGGATTCTTTGCCGACCCAGTCGCGCAGCTCCTTGGCACCGGCCTGCCCCTTGCCAATCGCCTTCATCAGCTCGGCCAGGTCCCAGCCATAGCTCATGTCGAAGGCGGCGCGGTGCAGATCGGCCTGGTCGGATTCGGCCAGCATGAACATCGGCTTGATGGCGTCAAGTTCCCGGCGGGCAAGCTCCCAGAAATCGGTGGGCAAAAGGCTGGCCACATCGCAGCGGAAACCATCGATATTGACCTCGCGGACCCAGAACGCCATCTCGGCGATCATCGCCTCGCGCAATGCAGGGTTTTCATAATTGAGCCCGACGACATCGGTCCAGTATTCAGGCTCGGGGCCCAAGTTGAAGGTGACCGGGAAAATCTCGCCCTTGGCATCTTGCTTGTACCAATCCTTGTGGATGCGGGTCCAGGGATGATCCCAGGCGCTGTGGTTGGCAACCCAGTCCAGGATGACCTTGATGCCCAGGCCATGGGCTTGTTCAATCAGTTGGCGTGCATCACCCAGGCTGCCGAATTCCGGGTTCACCGCCCGGTAGTCGCTGATCGAGTAATAGCTGCCGAGGCTGCCCTTGCGATTGAGCTTGCCGATCGGCTGCAAAGGCATCAGCCAGATCAGCTCGACACCCATCTTCTTCAGTCGTGGCAGCTGCGCAGCAAAGGCCTTGATCGTGCCTTCGGGCGTGTACTGGCGCAGGTTCACCTGGTAAATGCTGACCTGGCGCGACCAGGCCACATGGGCCATTTCAGCAGGAGAATTTTGACTCATGGCGAAGTTCGGAATAAAGGCTGCTGCCTTGTGATGCAATCCTGATCGGCAGCGAGAATTTTCCCCAAGCTCAGCCCATCATCGGCTTGGCCGCAGCGCAATGCTGAGCGATATAGGCCGCATGGTCGGGCATCACCTCGACGCATTTGGCGATCACCTCGCGCACGCTTTCCAGATACTCGGCCGTGTCGGCCTCTGATTGCACATCGGCCAGCGGGTGGTAGCCTGCGGTCTGCAGGTTCTGACCCTGCATCACCTGCAGCCAGCCGACCTCGGCGAACAGCTCGTCGTCGACGCGCAGCAAGCGCGCCCGCGAGCGATACAGATCCATCTTGTGGGTCAGCGCCTCGGGCACCGGCATCGCCGCACAGGCCTGCCAGAAGGCGCTGTCGTCGCGCTGGTTGAGCTTGTAGTGCAGGATGATGAAGTCGCGGATGCGCTCGAACTCGAAACGGCTCTGGCGGTTGTATTCCTTGATGTCTACCGGGTCGAAGCCCTGGTCGGGGAAGAAATTGACCAGGCGCGAAATCGCCGTCTGGATCAAGTGGATCGAGGTCGACTCGAGCGGCTCCAGGAAACCGCCGGCCAAGCCGATCGCCACCACATTGCGATTCCAGGCCTGCTTGCGCATGCCGGTGGTGAACTTGATCAGGCGCGGGTCGGCCAGCGGCTTGCCGTCCAGATTGGCCAGCAGCGTCGCTGCGGCCTCATCCTCACTGATGAAGCTGCTGCAAAAGACATGTCCGTTGCCGATTCGGTGTTGCAGCGGGATGCGCCATTGCCAACCGGCGCTGTGCGCGGTCGAGCGCGTGTAGGGCGTCAGCGGCGCCACCGAATCGCAGGGCACGGCCAGCGCGCGGTCACAGGGCAGCCAATGGGTCCAGTCTTCGTAGCCGGTCTTCAAGGTCTCTTCGATCAACAGGCCGCGAAAGCCTGAGCAGTCGATGAACAATTCACCTTCGATGCGCTCGCCGCTGGCCAGCACCACCGCGGCCACGTCGCCATCGCGCGTGCCGCCGTCATTGCGCTGCGCGACCTCGACGATCTTGCCCTCGATGCGCTGCACGCCGCGCTGCTGTGAGAGCTTGGACAGAAAGCCTGCATACAGGCTGGCGTCGAAATGGTAGGCATGGTTGATGTCGGCCAGCGGCGAGTTCGCCACCTCGTGGCTGGCCGGCATGAACTTGCCGGCCATCGCGGCCATGCGGGTGATCGAATATTCACCCAGGTCGCTGGCCTTGCCGATGCGGCTCATCTTCTGCCAATACTGCTCGAAGCTGACCGGCCAGATGTCCTGCCCGAAGCGGCCGAAGCCATGCATGTAACGATCGCCCAGCTTGCCCCAGTTGACGAATTCGATGCCGAGCTTGAAGGTGCCCTGCGTGGCCTTCAGAAACTCGTTTTCATCGATGCCCACCACCTTGTTGAAGCGCTGGATCATCGGAATGGTCGCTTCGCCGACACCGACGATGCCGATCTCGTCGGACTCCACCAAGCGGATCTGGTAGCGCCCGCGCAGCATCGTCGACAGCGCCGCCGCAGTCATCCAGCCTGAAGTGCCGCCACCGACGATGACGATGGTCTTGATAGGAGGATTTTGCATGGCGTTTTTCAATCAGGAAATCGGTTGAAGGGAATTGTGCCCTTCAGTATGAAACAAGCCCTGCGGACGGGGTCGGCAGGGCTCGGGTCAGCGGCTCGATGCGGTCCGGGTACCTCGCGGAGCCCGGACCCTGGCCAGCCACAAAGCCTCGCGTGGGCGAGTCTTTGTGAACGGGCTCAGAACTTGTAGTTCATACCGAGGAAGTAGGTCTTGCCGAACTTGATCCTGTTCTTCGGAATGTTGGGGTCCGTCTCGTAGGTCTGGAACTCTGCATTCGTCACGTTGCTGATTGATCCGGTGAAGCCCAGGCCCTTCATGAAACCGGTCTGGAATTCATACCCCATCTGGATGTCGATGATGGACTCACCCTTGATGTAGGTGAGCTTACGGGTGTCCTGGAAGTCGCTGATTTCACCGAGGAAGTCCGAACGGATCCGGTCAGCCACGCGCACTTGGAAGCCATTCCTCTCGTAGTACAGCACCAAGTTGGTCACTTGCTTGGACAAGCCAGGCATAGGGATATTTTTGGTGGCGACGTCTTGAGTGGAAAAACCACTGGTTGGCAGGTTCACCGAGCTCGAAGTATTCGAGTAGTTGACCGAAGCGCCGAAGCCGTCGAGCCACGAAGTCACCATCGAAAACGGCACGTTGACAGCCAATTCGACACCCTTGATGCTGCCGCCTTCGCCGTTGGTCGGCATCGTCAGCGCACCGATCGTGGAGCCCATATTCGGGCCCAGCAACGGCAGCGGCGTGTTCGGACCGACATAAGGCTTGAAGTCGAACTTCTGCGACACGTTCAGCACGTAGGAATCGAGCTTCTTGTAGAAGCCGGCGAACGCCACGTAGCCCTTGGTACCGAAGTACTTCTCATACGAGACGTCCAGCGCCGAAGCACGGAAAGGCTCCAGCTTCGGATTGCCGCCATCGCCGCGCAGCATAGGCACGCCGTCGTTGACTTGCACACCAAAACCCAGGCTGGCGCGCTGGTCACCCATATTGGTACGAGCGATCTGCTTGGCAGCAGCAACGCGCAAGACCTGATCCGAACCCAGATCGAAGCCGATGTTCAGGCTGGGCAGGAAATCGATGTAAGTCGAACCATCGCTGACGTTCTTGCCGGGGCATGTGGCGGCCGTGTTGCCGGTGCAGGCGGCGCGGTCGACGTTGAAGCCGGTCGAGCTCTGATCGGTGTTGACCATTTGCAACCCGATATTGCCGTGGTAGGCAAGGCCCATGAACTCACCATCCAAGTCACCCTTGACGTACGAGGTGATGACCTTTTCCTTGACGCGCCAGTCCTTGTTCAGGATGTCGCCGTCGACCTTGGCAGCCAAGTCAAAGATCGTGCCGAGCGAGCCGGTCGGATCGAAGGACACCACCGACAGTCCGGTCGTACCAGCCAACATCGTGCCGGAACCCGGCACGGTAGCAACGCCGTAAGGATCGCCGCCCTTGACGACTAAACGGCCTTCCTTGGTTGTGCGGACCTTCTCGCGGTCAGAGAAGTTGACGCCGAACTCGGCAGCGGTAATCGGGCCGAAGGCCAGGTCACGCTTGCCCGACAGACGGAACGCATCGATCTTGTCCTCGACACGCGGCAGCGCCACATAGCCAGCCTGCGGCGACGACGGGCCACCACTCCAGCCACCGACGTCGGTCAACTTGGCGACGTTGCGATCGGCGTAATTCAGGCCCATCTTGTAGATGACGTCGAGGTTGTTGTCGCCGTTGAAGCCCGAGAACGTGATCGTGTCCAGCTTGGCTGCATTGCCAGGCAGGCCTGCAGTGGTTTCGTAACGCGTGCTGTTACGAACCGCCTTGGACTGCGAGATGTCGGCGTCGATGGTCCACTGGGACACCACGACCTTGTTGTTCCAGCCGATGTTGGTCAGTTTGTCGTCCGAGGACTCCAGGTGGTTGCGGACGAAAGCCTTCCAGTTGTCGTAGGTTCCCGAAGTGGCGACGCCATTGGCGATGGTTGCGTTGGTCAGGGTGCCAACCGGGTCATAGCCGCCTGCCGAACCCCAGCCCACGCCACCTTCCATGCCGGTCTTCTTCAGGCTGCTCGAGCCCTTGGAGGTGAAGAAGTCCAGGGTCGAATTGAAGTTCTTGTTGGGCTTGTACTGCAGCGTGGCGGCAAAGCCCTCGCGCTTCTGGTTGTTGGTCTCGGTATCAGCCTTGAAGCCGCCCGGCACCTTCACGGTCGCGCCGTTGTATTTGTCTTCAGCCGTGCCCCAGGACTCGCGCTTTTGCTGCTCGGCGCCAGTCTCTTCGAAGCGGACGAAACCGACGGCCACGCCGATGGTGCGGTCAGCGAATTGATCGATGTAGGCGAGCGAATAGCGATCGCCCGTGCCTTCGCCAGCGCCCGAGTCGATGCCGGTACGCTGCTTCTTGTAGTTGACTGCAACCATGCGCTTGCCGAAGTCCAGCGGGCGCACGGTCTGCAGATCGATCGTCGCAGCCAGGCCTTGACCAACCAGGCGACCATCAGGGGTCTTGTAGACCAAAGCCTTCGAAGTCAATTCGGCCGGGTACAGGTCGAACTCGACGCCACGACTGTCACCGGTGGAGGCTTGCTCACGGCCGTTCAACAACGTGCCGGTGAAATCCGGCGGCATGCCGCGAACGCTGACGTTCGATGCCTTGCCGGTGGACTTGTTACGCTGAGCGGCAACGCCGGGCAGCCGCGAGAGCGACTCGGCAATGCTCGAGTCGGGCAATTTGCCGATGTCTTCAGCCGAAATCACCTCGACGATCGAATCGTTGTTCTTCTTGGCCGAAATCGCGTCTTCGATGCCCTTGCGGATACCGGTCACGGTGACCGTTTCCAGCGTTGCTGCGGTCTGTTGCGCATAAGCGCCTGATGCCAGCATCAACAAGGTGCAGCCGACTGCAACCGGGTTGATTCGGAAAATTTCGCGCGGCTGACCCTGGCGCTTCTGAACGGAAATCGTCATTGCATGTCTCCTGATGATCGTTGGTGGCACAGAGTCCCCATGCAGCCAGAAGAAATCCAGCCTGAACAATGGGAAGCCCCCTCTGATGTCACCAGTCAGTTTGTACCAAAACTAGATATTCATCGGGCTTGGATAAACCCTATATGTTGTTTTACTACAGCATTTTTTTCAGAAATTTTTCAAAAAATTCAGGGTAAACCCGTGTTTTTCGCCGCCAAGCAATGAAGTAATTGGTTTTTTTAGAACGGATTGCGTAATTTTATGTAGCTTGACTACATCCATCAGAATCAAAGCAGAAGATCAATTTCCGTGCTGCTCGATGGCCAATGCAGCGCCGCTGAGCGCCGCCAGCGTGTCGGTGATCAAGGCGGTGGGAATCCCTTGCAGATAGCCCGCCAATCGCCCCTTGCCTTCAAAGCGCTCGCGAAAACGCGAAGCAAAAAAGCGCTCACCCAGGCGCGGCACGATGCCGCCGCCGATATAGACCCCGCCACGTGCACCCAAGGTCAGGGCGACATTGCCGGCAAAACCACCGAGCAGGGCACAAAAGCTGTCCAGCGTCCGACTGCAAACGACATCAGCCCCGGATAAGCCGGCCTCGACGATCTGGGCAGAAGTCAGCGCGGCGACGGATACCCCTTGAACCGCCGCCACCGCGCCATACAGCAACGGCAGGCCGATCCCTGACAACAAGCGCTCGGCCGACACATGCTCATGATCACGCCGCACATGGGCGAGCAACTCGCTCTCGAAGGCGTCTGCCGCCGACAGCGTGGCATGCCCGCCTTCACCCGGCATGGCAATCCAGGCCTGGCGCGAAAAGGTGACCCCAGCGACACCAAGCCCGGTACCCGGCCCGATGACAGCCAAGGTGCCCGAGGTCACCGGCAGACTGGCCTCACCCGACCATTGGCGCAATTGCTGCGCTTGCAGCCTGGGCAAGGACAGGGCCAGGGCTTCGAAATCATTCAGCACCAGCAGCGCCTGCAAGCCCAGTTCCTGCTGCGCCCGGGCACGGGAAAAACTCCAGTGACCGTTGGTGAGTTCGATCTGATCGCCCGACAAGGCCGAGGCCACGGCGAAAGCGGCGCGCTGGGGCTGAGCCGTCTGGCCAAGCAAGGGCGCCAACTGCTGAAGATAAGCGCGTACCGCAGCAACCGGCCCCGCATGATCGGTTACCGGAAAAACTCGCACATGCTCGACCGGGGCGCCAGGACCCGCAATCCAGCCAAAGCGGGCATTCGTGCCGCCAATGTCCGCAACCAGGCCGGTACTCATTGAAACGCTTTCTGCGAAATGATCAGAAAGCCATCTGGGAAACGAAATCGACAAATTTGCACAATGATCCAGCTTGACGTCTATCTTGTTGAGGCCCGGAAGGTAACAAAACTACATTTACAACACAAGCCCGATCCACAAATTTTACGTTATCAACGGAATTCACTGCATATGGCAGATTTTGCTAGGGCAATTCCCCTTGTGCCAACGTTGTAGTCAAGCTACAACGACCCATGCCCTTGACGCTACCTGTATCGCGACCGGAACGACCTTATGTCTCCATTCGATAGTCCCAGACTGATCGCCGACATCGGCGGTACCTTTGCCCGCTTTGCGCTCGAAATCAAATCGGGTGAATTCAGCCATATCGCCTCTCTGCGATGCGCTGATCATGCTGATTTTCAAGCTGCGGTGACCGCTTATCTGTCAGGCATCAGCAATCTGCCCGAGGGCCAATCTATCGCTCATGCTGCGGTCGCAATCGCCAATCCGGTCGACGGCGACCAGGTGCGAATGACGAATTACCACTGGCAGTTCTCGATCGAGGACATGCGCGCGCGCCTCGGTTTCGACACCCTGGTCGTGGTCAACGATTTCACCGCTCTGGCGATGGCCTTGCCCAAGCTGACATCAGCCGATCTGCACCAGGTCGGTGGTGGCGAGGCCCGCATGCCCAGCGTCATCGGTCTGCTCGGTTCCGGCACCGGTCTCGGATCCTCGGGGCTGATCCCGGCCAGCGGTGGCTGGGTGGCCTTGGGTACGGAAGGTGGTCACACCGCTTTTGCACCGAGGGATGAGCGCGAGATTGCGATCCTGCGCTACGCGATGCGGCAGTTCCGCCATGTATCGTTCGAGCGCCTGCTGTCGGGATCGGGCCTGGAGTTGATCCATCAGGCGCTGACTCAAGGCCAGGGACTGCAAAGCAGCGAATTGAGCGCCAAAGAGATCACCCAGCGGGCGCTGGCCGGGCAAGACGCCCAATGCGTCGAGACGCTCGATGTTTTCTGCGCCATTCTGGGGACTGCGGCAGCCGATCTGGCAGTCACGCTGGGCGCTTTTGGCGGCATCTATATCGGCGGCGGTATCGTGCCGCGCCTGGGCGAATATTTCGACCGTTCGCCCTTCCGTGAGCGCTTCGAGGACAAGGGGCGTTTCAGTGGCTATGTTGGCAGCATTCCGACCTTCGTCATCACCGCCGAGAACGCCACTTTCAAGGGAGCATCGGCGATTCTCGAAGCACAGCTGCGCGACTTGACGACTGCACCGGGTGCGGCCATTCTGGGCCAGGTTCGCAACTCCAGGTCGGAACTGTCACCCGCAGAAACCAGGGTTGCAGACTATGTGTTGGCGCATCCGCGATCGGTTCTCAACGATCCGATCGTCGAGATCGCACGTGCTGCCCAGGTCAGCCAGCCAACCGTGATCCGCTTTTGCCGCTCGCTCGGTTGCACCGGGCTGTCGGACTTCAAGCTGCGTCTCGCCTCCGGGCTGACCGGCACCGTGCCGGTCACTCATACCCAGGTCAACCTGGACGATTCGATGATCGAGCTGGGCGCCAAGGTGCTGGGCAACACAGCCTCGGCGATCTTGCAGGTACGCAGCCAGTTGAACCGCGAAATGATCGACCGCGCGGTCGATCTGCTGCTGCATGCCGGCCGGATCGAGTTCTATGCGGTCGGGCATTACGGCGTCGTGGCGCAGGATGCGCAGTTCAAATTCCTGCGCTTTGGCATGTCGAGTGCCGCCTACACCGACTCACGCCTGCAATTGCTGGCCGCCAACGTGCTCAAGCCGGGCGATGTCGTTGTGATGATCAGCAGCAGCGGCCGCTTGCAGGAAATGATCGCAGTGGCCGACATGGCGCGCGAGCGGGGTGCTTCCATCATCGCGATCACAGCCAGTCAGTCGCCGCTCGCGCGCAAAGCCGATGCAGTCTTGATCGTCGACCATGTCGAGGACATCGCCAGCCATGTGCCGATGGTCAGCCGCATCCTGCATCTGCTGGTGATCGACATCCTCGCCGTCGGCGTGGCGATGCGCCGCAGCCCTGACGGCATTCTGGGCGGACAAGCTGATGAGCGGATGGACGAAACCGCAAGGCATGGCGCCAAGCCCGCTGGCAGCAAGGGTGCCCGCAGTGCCGCACCGGGTGTCAGCCTGGCTTCGCCTCTGGCGCGCCTGACCTCGCACAGTCGCTGAGACCCAAAGACAGCTTGAGTCGGTGCTGAAACAGTTGCGCGGCCCGACAGGCGACAATCAGGCTGCGAGCAAGCGCCGTCACCGGTCGCTGCGAACAAGTCCTTGGCCAAGTCTGCAAGGCGCTGAAACAATTCTGCAGCTTCTGGCTTGACCGCCCGACCTGCAAGCAAGGCCTTGCGGGCAAGGCGATATGAAAGTTGGCATTGAAAAAAACATTCACCTTGAATATCGAGGGCAAGCACCCCGACCGGGTCGTTGAAGCCGTCAAGCATGAGATCCGCAAATACATCAAGCGCGAGCAAAACAAGCCGCGCCCCGAAGGCGTCGACTTCTGGGACTTCGATTGCCGCTTCGGCAGCAGCGCAGTGACGGCCGAGGTGATCGAGTTCGCCGCAATCACCGACCGTATCAACGCCTACGCTGCAGACAAGGCCGAAGCCTTCTACATCGAGTTGCTGGCCAAACCCGGTCAAAAGCCAAAGCGTCCGGTGACCGTTATCGAGGCTTGAACTGCAGCGATCCAACGCCCCGTTGGCAATATCGCTGCCACCGGGTACAGGGCCAGGTCAGAACGCGGCGATGCCCGTCATCGCCCTGCCAAGGATCAGCGCATGGATGTCATGCGTGCCCTCATAGGTATTGACGACCTCGAGGTTGACCAGATGGCGGGCGACCCCATATTCGTCGGAGATGCCATTGCCGCCGAGCATGTCGCGCGCGACGCGGGCGATGTCGAGGGCCTTGCCGCAGCTGTTGCGTTTCATGATCGAGGTGATCTCGACCGCAGCCGAGCCCTCATCCTTCATCCGCCCAAGGCGCAGACAGCCTTGCAGTCCCAGCGTGATTTCGGTCTGCATGTCGGCGAGCTTTTTCTGCACCAGTTGATTGGCAGCCAGTGGCCGGCCGAACTGCTTGCGATCCAGCACATATTGCCTGGCGCGATGCCAGCAATCTTCGGCCGCACCCATGGCGCCCCAGGCAATGCCAAAGCGCGCGCTGTTCAAGCAGGTGAACGGGCCCTTCAGACCACGCACTTCGGGGAAGGCATTTTCTTCCGGGCAGAAGACCGAATCCATGACGATCTCACCGGTGATCGACGCACGCAAACCAACCTTGCCATGGATCGCCGGCGCAGTCAGACCCTTCCAGCCTTTTTCCAGCACGAAGCCGCGGATCGCCCCTTCGTCATCCTTGGCCCAGACGACGAATACATCGGCGATCGGGCTGTTGCTGATCCACATCTTGGCGCCACTCAGGCTGTAACCACCCGCGACCTTTCTGGCCCGGGTCACCATGCTGCTGGGGTCGGACCCATGGTCGGGTTCGGTCAGGCCGAAGCAGCCGATCCATTCGCCGGTTGCCAGCTTGGGCAGGTATTTCTGCCTTGTTTCCTCATTGCCGAACTGGTTGATCGGCACCATCACCAGCGAAGACTGCACGCTCATCATCGAGCGATAGCCCGAATCGATGCGCTCGACTTCACGCGCGATCAGGCCGTAAGCGACATAGTTGAGACCGGGGCCGCCATATTCAGGGCCAATGGTCGGGCCGAGCAGACCAATGGCCCCCATCTCACGGAAGATCTCGATGTCGGTACGCTCATTGCGGAACGCCTCGAGCACGCGTGGCGCCAACCGGTCCTGGCAGTAGGCGGCGGCGGCTTCGCGCACCATGCGCTCGTCCTCGCTCAGCTGTTCATTCAACAGCAGGGGGTCGTCCCAATGAAAACTGGCTTTGCTCATGCGATGTTCCGATGGTTTGGCAAAGCCCCGATGCTAGCGCCTCAATCGACAGTTCTGCCCTTGTTGGAATATTTCGACATCAACGGACGAGCGCCCTGCTATGGTCGCGCAGGTTCAAATTACAAATTTTGCTAGAAAAGGTAGGCTGCATGAAACGTCTTTGGGACATCTCGCCGCTGGTCTCGCCGCTGGCGCCGATCTTTCCTGGCGATGAGCCTTATTCACTGCGCTGGACCGCGCGCTTGTCGGCGCAATGTCCGGTCAACCTGACTGCTTTGACGATGTCGCCGCATACCGGCGCACATGCCGATGCGCCACTGCATTACGCCAACGATGCTGCCAGCATTGCCGAAGTCGACCTGAGCCCCTTCCTCGGGCCTTGCCGGGTGATCCACGCGATAGGCTGTGGTCCGCTGATCCGGATCGAACATCTGCAACATGCGGCGGACGGTCTGCCTGAACGGGTGCTGGTGCGCTGCTGCGCCGAAGCCGACAAAGTCTGGAAGCCCGACTTCAGCGCCTTTGCAGCCGAGACCATCGCCTGGCTCGCCGCCCGCGGGGTGAAGCTGATCGGCATCGACACGCCTTCGGTCGATCCGGCCAGCAGCAAGTCGCTGGACAGCCATCAAATGCTGCTGCGGCTCGACCTGCGGGTGCTGGAAAACCTGGTGCTCGATCAGGTCGAAGCCGGCGATTACGAGCTGATCGCCCTGCCCTTGAAGCTTGCTGGCGCTTGCGCCTCGCCAGTCCGGGCAGTGTTGCGCGAGCAATGAGGCCGGGATGAAAACAGGCCTGAAATGCTCCACCAGTGGCGAATGGCGGTGGGTTAGAGCAGGTTCAGCTTCCTGGCCGATTCGGTCAACTCGGCGCGGAAGTCGGGATGGGCGATCGAAATCAGCTCTTGTGCGCGCTGCTTGGCCGATTTGCCGCGTAACTGCGCAACGCCGAATTCGGTCACGACATAGTTGATGTCGTTCTTGCTGGTCGACACATGGGTACCCGGCGACAGCACCGGCACGATCCGCGTGATGCTGTCGTCCTTGGCGGTTGAAGGCAGCACGATGAAGGCCTTGCCACCGCGCGAGCGATTCGCGCCGCGAACGAAGTCGGACTGCCCGCCAGTGCCGGAATAAGGCCGATGCCCCAGGCTTTCGGATCCGCATTGGCCAAGCAGGTCAATCTGCAAGGTCGCGTTGATCGCGACCAGATTGTCATTCTTGCCGGCCAGATAAGGGTCGTTGGTGAAATCAACCGGATGGATTTCCAGCGCCGGATTGCGGTCCATGAACTGATAAAGCTTGCGCGAGCCGAGCGCGAAAGTGGCGACCATCTTGCCGGGCAGATAGTTCTTCTTGCGGTTGGTGACAGCGCCGCTTTCGATCAAACTGAGGATGCCGTCGCCGATCATTTCGGTGTGGATGCCCAGGTCATGTTTGGCGCTCAACTGCATCACCACGGCATCGGGAATTCCGCCATAACCGATCTGCAGCGTCGAGCCGTCCTCGATCATGTCGGCAACATATTTTCCGATCGCCTGCTGCACCGGGCCGATCTTGGGCAGACCGACCTCCATCACCGGATCACTGCTCTCGATCAGCGCCGTGACCTGCGAGATATGCACATGGCAGTTGCCATTGGCGTAAGGCACATTGGGGTTGACTTCAAGCACCACGGCGCGCGCCCGGGCCAATGCGGCCATCGTGTAGTCGGCACCGAGGCTGAGTGAAAAATAGCCATGCTGATCCATCGGCGAGGCCATCGACAGTACGACATCGGCCGGGATCTGCCCGCGCTCGATCTGGCTCGGCATTTCGGAGAAATAGCTCGGAATGAAGTCGAGCCAGCCGGCCTGTCCGCCGGCGCGCGAGGCCGCACCATAGAAGAACGCGACATGGCGAACATGGTCGGCCGTCTCGGGGTCGAAGTAACCGTATTTGCGCACCGCCAGGATCTGCCCCAGCTTCACGTCGCGGAAGCGGCGGCGTTGCTCGGACAGCGCGGTCAGCAGTGCAGGCGGCTCGCCTACCCCGGTCGGAATGATGATGAAGTCGCCGTCCTTGATCTGATCGATCGCATCTGCAGCGGAAACAAGCTTGGATTGGTACTGGCTCTTGACAGACATGTCGCGCGACTCCCGGTGGTAAGCAGCTCGCATGGTAAGGCCGGAACTTAACCGGCAACTTACGCCGAAGCTAGGAAAGCATCGATGCAGCCATTTTTCGCAATGTTGCCGCATCGATCGTCTTGGCACCACTCTGCGCTTCGCAAATGACCGCCAGGCGATTCAAGATGCCTGCAGCAAAGCGATGCGCGGCAGCCAAGGTTTCCTCGTCACTGTCGTAAGTGTCATAGGCTTCAACGGCAACGCCGCTGTCTGAAGCGATCGCCTTGACGTCGATCCTTGCTGCAGAAAAATTTGCGGGCTGGCTGGCCATATTGGGCATTCCTTGTCTTGGAGATTGCCGCCGGCACGAGTCCGGCGGAGTTCAATCATCCCGGACGGATCCGGGACCGGGTTCGATCAGCCCGCCTTCTTGGCCCAGGCGCTGCACCAGCCATTGCCATTGACTTGTTTGCCCGCCAGGATCGGGCAAGCGGCCCAGGCATCGGTAGCTTTGCCCAGATACAACTGGCAGTTGCTGCAGACCTTGCCCTTGGCAAAGCTGGGATATTTGGCAGCTTCAACCTTGCTGGCATCATGCTTGTAACCCAGGCTCTTGGCGACTGGATCGTTTTCGTCAGCTTTGGCGGTTTGAGCCAGGACTGCGGGTGCCGCACCCAATGCCAGGGCAGCGGGAACCAGGGTGATGATGAATTGACGGCGGCTGTTCATGAGTTTGCTTTCAATGTCCGGATTTGGGAGGACCCGAAGCGGCTCCGGCAGCAGCAGCAGGCATTGGTGGAATTTACAGAAATATTCTTGGCAGCGGTCTTGCCATGCGGCCGGGATGGAGTTTACTGCGGCAAAGCTACAAGGGGCTCGCGTGCGCAACTTGCCGCTCAGCCTTGAGCGTGCGCCCTGCCCGCAGCCTGGGGGATTGCCCTTGATGCCCTGGCGCTTTAGTTTCTCCCACAGCTTGAACTTTTCAAGCATTCAGGAGACATTCATGCAGCTCTGGACCCCATGGAAAACCACGCAGGCAACGCCATCGCACCCGTCGAGACCGACTGCAGCAGCGATGTCGCAAGACCCCCAATTCATTGCGCGCCCGGCGATCGAAAACCAGATCAGAGCCGGACTCGCGTCGGGCGCCAACCTGATGCTCTATGGGCCGCCCCGGCAGGGCAAGACCACCCTGCTCAACCTTTGTCTGCAAGAGTCGGGGTCAATCTATGTCGATTGCCGGCCCCGGCTCAACCGCACGCAAATCTACCGTTTCGTTCTGGCAAGTCTGGGCTATTCGGTGCTGGTCTCGTCGAAACGACGCGGCAAGGGCAGCGCCACTATCAAGATGAGCTTGCTCGGTACCGGCGTCGACATCGGCGCCGAGGGCGAGGCCGAACAGGTGATGGAATCGGTCAGCATCGACTTGAAAAATCCGTCCGAGGTCGCCCACCTGATCGCCCGCCTGGGCCGCCCGATCTATCTGGTCCTGAATAATTTCCAGTTGCTCGACGTTGACACGCAGCAGGACCTGTTGTTTGACCTGGTGTGCTTCTCCGAGCGGTCAAGAGTCCGCTTCATCATCGTCGGTGAATGGGCCGACGCCGACTATCTCGAAGAAAAGGAACCGGCATTGGCTGGGCGGATCCAGGAGATCCAGGTGCCCTTGTGGTCGAACCTGGAACTCAGCGCGCTGTTTGCAAAATCGCCTCAGGTGAAAGGCGACGCGGCCGCCCGCAAAGGCCGCCTCGACCAAGCGCTGGCGCTGTCAGGGGGCGATGTGTCTTTGTTCCGCGCCTTGATCGCCGCACCATGGCATGGTGTCAGCGAAGATAGCGAGACGATGCAGCAACTGGTGCTGGCACGCTTCGGGCGCGGCATGGTGACCCGAATGCAGGGATTGCTGGCGCAGCGCGACGCCTACATCAGCTACCAGGGCTTGACGGTCAAGGCGGTGCTGAGTTCGAACCCTGACTTCGATGCCGAGACTTTGCCCACCGCCGATCAGGCCTCGAGCAGCAACATCAACCCTGTGAACGGCCAGCCCTTCTCTGATGGCCGGTCGTCGCGAATCGATGCGGCGGGTCGAACCGAGTTGCTGGAGCATCGCCAGGCTGCGATCGAATCAATTCAAATCGATCTGGCTGGCTTTGCCTTGCGGCAATTGCACGCAGCAGCGCAAGCAGGCAGCGACAACTTCAGCCTCGAAGGCTGCAGTCGTGAACTGCTGAAAACCTTGCAACCCGCGCCACTCGAAGTCGATTTGAGCCGATTGAGTCGGATCTATGCGCAACTGCTCGAGGCGCAGCGGCGGGCGATGATCATGCCGGCCTTGTTTTCGCTTAAGGGCGAGACGCTGTACAGCGCGGACCGGCGCTTCTTCCTTTACCTTCAGCAGATCACGGAAGAAGACCTGGAAGACCTGCTGGAATTGTCAAAGCCGGACAAAGCGCCGCAAGCCAGGCGCCGCAGCCGCATCACGCGACGGTTGAGTCGAGACGAGAGCGATGCGCTGATCGCCAGAGCCGTCGAAGATCAAGACTGAACTGACGGCGACAATCTGAAGAGGCGATTGCTGCGAAAACACTTGATTTTCAAAACGAGCTGCGAAAACCGTGATGAATTGCCGCTTGCAGGGCAGGATATTTGATGCTTGGCAATTCAAACGATGTTTCTGCCTGTATATTAAAACCTAACAAATTCAACGTATTACTCGTTAAACTGCCGGCCGCTCACATGCGCAGACCGGTCAGCAACCCAGACTGAGGAGTAGCAGCAAATGGCAAGACCCAAGTCACGCGCGGAATCAATCATTTCCGCTGCAGAACCTTATATCGGCACCAAAGAGGCCGCAGCCCTGCTGGGCGTGTCGGTCAGCACGATCCAGAAGATGGTCGAAGCCGGCACCTTGCGGGCCTGGAAAACCCAGGGCGGGCATCGGCGGATTTCAGCCAATAGCGTGACCTCGCTGAAGCGCTCGGGCATGGCCAGTCCGACCGGTGACAACAATGGCCGCTTGCAAGTGCTGGTGGTTGAAGACAATGCCACCATGATCAAGGCCTATACCAAGGCCTTGTCGGAATGGGGCAGTGGCGTGAACCTCTACTTCGCTGGCGATGGCGCCGCGGCCTTGCTGGCAATTGCACAGCGCCGCCCCGATCTGGTGATCACCGACCTGGCGATGGAGCCATTTGACGGTTTCCATTTGATCAAGACCTTGCGCGGCTCGTCTGACCTTGCCGAGACCGCGATCCTGGTGGTGACCGGGCTTTCAGACGAAGAAATCAAGGCCCGCGGCGGGCTTGATGACGCCACGCTCTGCTACCGCAAACCCTTGTCGTTCCAGCGCCTCGGCGGCTATATCGACGGATTGATGCAAACAAGGCAGCGCACCTGATCAGTTGCGTTTATGACGCGACCGGCCGACTGGCTCAGGCATTTGGTACATCCAGACCGGTCTGCGACCTGCGCCCTGCAGGACCTTGGTCGGGGCCAAGCCAGCGGCTGAAAACTCGAGACTGACCAGCCAGCTGCCCGGGCGCATTTCTTCTCGCGCCTTTTCCAGGGCCGGCGCCAAGGTCTCGGGCCGCTGGAAGATATAGACCATCTGGTAATCCGCCCAAGACATCTTCCAGAGGTCAGCGCGGCTGATGCGGGCCCAGCGCCTGCAGCGCCACCAGGAGAGCAGGCAGAGCCAGACGCTCCATTCGATGCCGACCAATTCGGCATCTGGATATTGAGCCCTGAGTTCTATCAAACCGGCGCCGCTGCCGCAGCCTGCATCCAGAATCCGTGGCGCTTGCAGTTGGGCAGCTTCCGCCAGACCTTGCAAGCCATCCGCTGGTGTCGGAAACCAGGGCGCATCGCGCCAGGCCCGCAGTGGATAGACCACGATCAAAGCCAGCAACAGCAATAGCCACAGCCATGAAGGCAGTTGGCTGCCCGGCAAGACCAGCAGCCAGGACAGCGGAAATCCCAGCGCCATGATGGCCCTGCGCCAGCGCCCTTGAACCAAAACGATCGCCAACAAGCCCAGGCAGACCGCCGCACCTGTGGCCAAGCCAGAACCGGCTCCAGCTTGCAGCAATCCAATCCGCAAGGCCCAGGCACAGCCCCAGACGATCAGGGCCACCGTGGGCCAGCGCAGCATGGCCAACCAGAGTGCTTTCATGGCAAGTCGAGCACCGCTAGCGTCGGGGTCAAATTGACCGGAAATTGCCAGTCGATGCGCATTTCAATGGCGCTCATCGCAGCCTGAGGCAATCGCCGCTGCAGCCATCAGGACAGGCTGGGTGTGCATCCCTGAGCACTCCAGCGCCAGATCAAAACTGGCAATCGCCCCCGCCCGGCCAAGCCCGGCTAAGCAGCGATTCAACTGCACCAGCCCCGGCTGATCGTCAGCCACTATACAAATCTGCATGCCGGACGTACATTAGCGGTGAATTTGCTGTATACAATGTAAATCGATTATATTAGTTTTAGCATTCGGACCCCTGAAGTCCTGCTGATATTTTCGCATGCTTGCAATAGCGATGCCTGTGATCCTTTCGATGAGCGTCTGGAAGCGTGGCCAAGATTCATTGAAGGGATCCACCGTCATGGAAACATTTTTACTGATCATCGTGCTGGCCCTGCTGGCCCTGTCGTTCATTCTGTTCCTTGAGCTGAGGTCGATGCAGCGGCGGGTCGAGACGATGCGCGGCGATGTCGAGCAACGCATCCGGCAAGGCCTCAGCGATGCAACCGGACCGATGGCACAGATTCCGAACATGGAACAACGGCTGCAAAAGGTTGAACGTGGCGTGGCCGATCTGCAACCCGGCGAACGCGCTGCAGTCACTGGCATGGCAGCTGCACTCCAAACCAATCCTCCCGCAATTTAAACCAGGACTGAAGATGACTGATCAGCAAAAATCGGAACGGCCGCGCTACTTCCGCAAGTCGGACCTCGCATTTATCCTGTTCCTGTTGGGAATGGTCGGCCTGGTCATCATGCTCGGTCACCGGGACCATGATGAGACCGAAAGGGTCGAGGGCGTGCGGGCCACGGCGACAAAATTTGCTGCTTGGCTCGAGGCCGGCCAACAGTTGCGGGACGGCGACCAACTGCTTGACCCGGTAGCCTGCAGTCGCGGTCCACGCCAGACCAAGCCTGCTGTCGAGGCTGGGGAAGCCGTCTCCTCGAAAGCCACAGGCTACAACTGGCATGACTGCCTGCAAGCCTTGCGTGCACCAGGCCAGGAGATGGCTGGCGTCGTCAATCCGCTGGACCCGAGTGCACTGCCATTCGCCGGCAAATGCGACCGCAATTCGCTGCCATCCATGGGCGCCATCATCGTCGAGAAGGGCCTGGCCGGTATCAGCGGGACAACCCAGGTGATCGCCTATGCGCCGATCACTGACCATGACTCGCTGCACGACGAAGTGCTGTTGCGGCTTTCGGTATGCGGCCGCGGCTTCATGACCCTGAGCGTTGCCGAACTGAAGTTCTGACCAAAAATCCATTCTGGAGCACGCGATGTTTCCCACTACATTGGCAGAACTGCCACCCAATCTGCCGCTGCGGCGCCTGATCTATTGCTGGATGCTGGATCCCGGCATCAAAGACAACTTGCGGGCCAAGTTCGACCGCAATATTGCCATCCTGATCATCGCCAATATGCTGGCGATGCTGTTCGAGCAGGTGCCGGTCATTTATGAAAGCTACAAGACCTGGTTCCACTGGTTCGACATGTTCTCGCTGGCGGTGTTCTCGGTCGAGTACCTGCTGCGCCTCTACCTGGCACCGGAAGACAGCGAATTTTCGAACGCCAGGTTTCCACGACTGCGCTATGTGTTCAGCCTCTATGCCTTGATCGATCTGGCAGCGATCCTGCCTTTCTATGCGGCCTTCTTCATGGCCCAGGGTGCCGATCTGCGCATCCTTCGAATCCTGCGCCTGATGCGTTTGTTCAAGCTGTTCCGCGTGCTGATTCCTGCGATCCAGGAGTTCCGCGTACTCAACCGTGGCAGGACTTTCCGCCAGCAAGTCTACGCCCTGGTCGCACCGAGCGAATTCGGCGGCAAACTGCATTCCATCTTTGACATGTTCATCGTCATCTGGGTGATGATTTCGGTCGTCGCCGTCGTGATGGAATCGGTGGAATCGGTTTATCGCGTGCTGGCACTCGAATTCGTCATTCTCGACGCAGTGGCAGTTTCAATTTTTACTGCCGAATACCTGATGCGGCTTTACTCCTGCGTGGAAAATCCCCGTTACAAGCATTGGCTGGCGGGGCGTTACAACTACGCAACGACACCGACGACAGTGATCGACTTCCTGGCCATCGTGCCCTTCTTTCTGGAAGCGCTGCTGCACCATTTGTTCGACTTGCGGTTCCTGCGGGTCTTCCGCCTGATGCGGCTGATGAAGCTGACCCGCTATACCGGCGCCACGCAGACCCTGCTGAACGCGATGAAGCGCGAAGGTCCGGTGATCGGAGCCTCGGCCTTCATCATGATGCTGCTGGTCGTGCTGGCGGCCAGTCTGGGCTATCTGTTCGAGCATGATGCGCAACCCGAAAAGTTCGAGAATATTCCCCAGTCGATTTACTGGTCGGTGATCACCCTGGCCAGCGTGGGCTATGGCGACATCTCGCCGGTCACACCAGGCGGGCGCATCATCACCGTTGTGCTGGCCTTGCTGGGCATCGGCATCTTTGCGGTGCCTGCTGCTGTGCTGTCATCGGCCTTCAATGACCAGTTGCGGATCGATCGCGAGAAAATGCAGGAAGAGCTGTACAAGATGCTCGAAGACGGAACGATCTCCGAAGACGAGCAGTCCACCATCGATCGCGAAGCTGCACGCCTGAACTTGTCGGCTGACGAAGTCCAGCGGATCCTCGATCGCGCTCACAGGCAGCACGCTGAAGATAAGAAGCAACGGGGTGGAATTCCCTATGAGCTGCTGCAGGAGAAGCCGCGTATCGCCCTCGAGCAGTTCCGTCTCTTGCTCGGCCAGATGAAACAAGTGACCGCACTGGCCGACCGGCAAAAACTCGATGAACTGCTCGCCAGAGCCGATGAAACGACGGCGCTGGAGCGCCAGGTCTGGCAGCAACTGACCCTCGAGCAGGACCGCATCGCGGCGGCAGATCGGGCGAGTTGATACAAGGCCGGTGGACGCTTCGGCGTCTGCCGGTTTTTCGTCACTTGGCCAGGAATCAGGTCAGGAAAACAGCCTTTCGAATCAAGCCAACAAGGCTGTCAGTGATCCGCAATCAGGACAATTCAGCCACGGCCGAATCAAAATCGGGCATCTTGGAGAAGGCTGAAACACCACCATCCCGGCTGTCATAAGCCCAGGCCAGCAACTGGGCAATGATGGCGTACAAGGTCGGTGGGATGCTGGCGCCGAGCTCGACATTGGCTGACAACCAGCGCGCCAGCTGCGGTGATTCAGCCAGCGGCACGCCATGGACACCAGCGAGTTCACGGATGCGCAAGGCCACCTCGTCGACGCCCTTGGCAATCACCGTTGGTGCATTCATACGGTCGCGGTCATAGCGCAGGGCTACCGCATAGTGGGTTGGATTGACGACGACCACGTCGGCCTTCTCGACCGCACTCATCATCCGCTGGCGCGATGCAGCCCGCTGCATCGCCCGCAGCCTGGCCTTGATCTCGGGCGAGCCTTCGTCCTCTTTTGATTCGTCCTTCTGCTCCTGCTTGCTCATGCGCATGTCCTTGTGGAAGGACACCCATTGGAAGGTGGCATCAGTGATTGCGATCAGCAAGACGACCGCCGCCAGCAGCAGCCAACCATTGCCCAGCACCGTTACCAGTCGCGCCACGCTGGCCGTGACCGAAGCTGAAGGCGACAGCATCAGGCTGTCCCGCTGGTAGAGAAAAAAGCCGATACCGGCAATCAGCACGATCAGCGTTACCGCCAGACCTTTGCCGAGCATGAAGAAATTGCGCAATGTGAACATGCGCCCGAAACCGGCGATCGGATCCAGCTTGCTGAGGTCAAACCCGCGCAGTGAGAACACGAACTGCATCTTGTTCAGCACCAGCGGACCGAACAAGCCCGCGACGAAAGCTGAACCGAGGAAGACCGACAGCCATAAGGCGAAATCCTGCAATGGTCCGGCAGCCCAACGTGCCAGATGCTCGTAAGCATCCTCCCGGCCATTGAAGCGCAAGGCCTCGGTCATCATCCTTGCTGTCGCTGCAATGATGCTGCCGCCCAGCATCAAGACCACCACGGCGCCGATCACCAGCAACAGCAGGAAGCTCAGATCACGCGATTGCGGAAAGCGTCCTTCTTCACTCGCCTTGGCAAGCTTTTTGCCACTGGGTTCTTCAGTGCGTTCGCCACTTCCCTCATCGGCAGCCATGAATTACTTGGCTACCGGTTGATCCAGGCTGTCGACGAGTTCCTTGGCGCGCTTGACTTCTGCCTTCGACAGTTGCCGCTCAAGA
>CAMDHE010000009.1 GCA_945898095.1 Roseateles toxinivorans
CGGGCCTTGCAGGTCGCGTTTGAGCATGAAAGCGATCTCGCCTTCGGCCCGCGGCTGGATCATTCCGGCAGCCGTAAAACTTAGGCAAGCACCGTCGCTGACCTGCATTGCGTCGGTCAGAAAGCCGAAGTCAGGCTGGAATACGCCAAGCATGTCCTGCACCGCTTTGGAGGTCACGCCGATCTTCTTGCCGATCACCAACTCGCCATCGGCTTCACGCCGGCGCAGCATATGCAAGGAAATACGGTAAGCATCATCAACGCTGATGCCGGCATGGCTGCTGCTCAAGGGCGGCATGGTGCGGCGCTGGCGCAGCGCGGCAAACAGGGCATCACCGATCGCTGCGATCTGTTCGTCATCCATCAATTGACCCCGCCATGCTGCAAAAAGTCGATGCACAGGCGGTTGAACAGCTCGCGATGTTCAACCTGGACCCAATGGCCGCAGCGATTGACCAACTCGATCCGCGCATTCGGCGCATGTTCGACCAACTTCATCGCGCCGCCGACCGGATTGAACTGGTCATTGACGCCCCAGAAACCAAAGATCGGGCAGCGCAGCTCATGCAGGCGCAGCGTCATGTTCGGCACCGTCATCACCGAGCGCGAGGCCTGGGTCTGTGTCAGTGCAATCGGCGCGCGCTCATTGATGATCTCTTCGGTCAGCAAGCTGGGGTCGAACAACTGCATCGACATCACCGCTCGCATCGCCTCGGCGCCGGTTTTGCCCGCCTTGTAGATCGCGAACATATTGGCGATGCCGGGCATGGCCAGATAAGTCGCGATGTCCTCGACGCCGCCGGGTGCCATCAGGATCAGCCGCGCCACATCATCCGGATAAGCCAGGGCATGACCGAGCGCGATCGCGCCGCCGAGTGAATTACCCAGCAAGGTCACATCCTTCAAGCCCAGCGCGTCGATCAGGCCCTTCAAGCCGCTGATGAAGAAATCGAGGTCGTAATGAGCCAGGTCGGTCTTGCTCGAGAGGCCGAAACCGAGCATGTCCGGGACGATGCAGCGGTAACCAGCCGCCGCGATGACAGGGAAATTGCCCTTGAAATTGCTGTAGCCGCTGGCTCCCGCGCCGGCGCCATGCAGGAAGATCACCACCGGGCCTTCGCCCTGCTCGTGGTAATGGATCGACCGCTGGTTGCCGATGTCGACAAACTTGCCAACTGGAATAGGGGAGCTGTGGGTCATCGATTTCACCTTTATTGAAGCCGTCAATCTTTCCAGCGGCGCGGCCCGCCGGCATCGTCCGAGTCAACTAGATTTCGCAAGGCTGGGAGGAGCGCCGCAAGACCTGGCCCGAATTGACGGGCCGGTCAAATCAAGGGCAGATAGCTTTCGGCCTTGTCGTCGCGCAGGAACAGCGGATCGCTGACCATAACCCGGTCATAGCCCTCGCGCTGCAGGTCGACTTTGCGCAATTTGTAGTTGCCGGTCATGTCGGGCAGCGGTGCGATGCGTACGTAGAGCGGCGCGGCATAGCGCGGCAGGCGCGACATGGCCAGTTGCCAGAAGGCTGCCGGATCGAAACTGAAACCCGGCTGCATGACCAGGGCCGCCATGCCGGCGCGACCTTCGGCCCCAGGCACTTTGACGCCGTAAATGGTGATCGATTCCAGGCCTGGGAAATCGCCTAGCCCATCGGCAACCTCGGTGGTCGAGACGTTCTCGCTGTTCCAGCGGAAGGTGTCGCCGATGCGGTCGACGAACCAGCAATAGCCGTCGGCATCGCAGCGCAGCAGGTCGCCCGATGACCACCATGCGTCGCCGGATTTGAAGACATTGCGCAGGATTTTCTTTTCGGTTGCTTCGGCCGAGGTATAGCCCTCGAAACGCCCGCCGACGACATCCGGAATATTGATGATCATGCCGATGGCTTCACCCACTTCGCCGACTTCGCAGGTCTGTAAAAAGCCGTTGGCATCGCGCAGATAGCTTTCGTTGTCGATGTCGTAGCGGACCAGGCGCAGATTGGTCTTTTCCCAAAACGGCACCCGGCCGCAACTGCCGGCGCGGTTGTCGACGTTGATCGTATTGGTATTGGCTTCGGTCGAGCCCCAGCCCTCATAGATCTCGAATTCGCCGAAGCGGGCTATCCATTGTTCCCAGACTTCGGGCGCCAGACCGGCGCCGACCATCTTGCGCAGGCTGTGCTGGCGGTCATCGGCCTGCGCGGGGCTGGAGAGCAGGAAGCGGCAGATCTCGCCGACATATTGGCAGATCGTGATCTGGTAACGGCGAATGTCGGACCAGAATTCGCTGCGGCTGAACTTGCGTCTCAGCACCATGCTGGCGCCTGCGGCAAAAGCGGTGGCGCCGACTGACAGCGACGCCGCGCCGTGATAGAGCGGCAAGAAGCAATAGAAACAGTCCTGTGGCTGCACATCCATCGTGGTCTGCATCACATCGCCGGTAATCAACCATCGGGCATGGCTGATCACTGCGGCCTTGGGCAGACCGGTGGTGCCCGAGGTAAAAATATAGATGGCCGGGTCGCCTGCCACGAGGCCGGCGCGCCATTGCGCAGGCGGGTTGCCATCCTCGGCTTGGCTGGCTGCCAGTTCGAAGTCGAGTTCGCAGAGCAGGCGCTGTTCGGCAGGTGCAGGCCGCTCGTTATCAGGCCAGAGCCAGCAGCGGATACCTGACGGCATCTCGGTCGCTGCGATCAATCCCAGGCATTCCTCGCCGACGATGACCAGGCTGGCGCCGGTGGCCTGCAGCCCATGCAACAAGGGTTTGCCCTTCACATTCGTGTTGAGGAAAACCAGCGTGACACCCAGCTTGGCCAGGCCCAGCCAGACAAACAGGAAGGCTGGCCGGTTTTCCATGCACAGCGCCACCACATCGCCACGCCGCAGGCCCAGCTGATGCCCGGCATGGGCGACCTGATTCACCTGGCGGTTGGTCTGGTCATAGTCCAGGGTCTGGCCGGCATAGGTGATGCAAGGCCGCTCGGCGTAGCGCGCCGCATTTTCTTCAATGCGCTCGGCAATGGTGTAGGTCTGCGAAGCGCGATGATGCTGACCGGCCTTGGCCCGGCGGTCGAGCTTGGCCTGAGTCACTTCGCGCGGAACGATAGCTGCGGCTTCTTTCACAAGCGTACCCATTTCTCTAGGCTATCTTCTTGTTTTCAGCGTACCGGCCGCGGCATGCGCAGACCGAACTGGGCGATCAGCTCGCGCTGGATCTCGTTGGTGCCGCCGCCGAAGGTCAATAGCGTGGCGGCGCGGGTCTCATATTCGAGCTCACCCAGCAGCAGCGCGGCGCTTGAGCCGACCCGCACCAACGCGCTACCGCCGACGATGTCCATCAAACGGCGCAGGACCTCGATCACGGATTCAGAACCATAGACCTTGGTCGCAGAAGCCAGGGCGATGTCCATGCTGCCGGCTTCCAGGCTCGCAGCAATCCGGAAGTTGATCAGTCGCATGGCTTCCAGCCGCGCATAGCATTCGGCCAGTGAACGGCGCACCCAGGCTTGGTCGACTGCGCGTCGGCCTTGCTCATCGCGGGCCTTGGCCCAGCGCAGCACGCGCCCGAACGGGGCAAAAACCTTGTCCGACCAGGAACCCAGGCCCAGGCGCTCATGGTTCAACTGCGCCGTGATCAGCTTCCAGCCACCATGCAGTTCGCCGACCAGGCGGTCAGCCGGCACTTCGACATTGTCGTAATAGGTCGCGGCAGTGAAATTGCCGACGGTCTTGATCAGCGTATGCGAAAAGCCCGCTGCATCGGTATCCAGGATCAGGATTGAAATGCCTTTGTGCCTGGCCAGTTCGGTACTGGTGCGGGCAGCCAGCCAGACATGGTCGGCTGACTCGATGCCCGAGGTCCAGAGCTTGGCGCCATTGACGATGAAACGGCCGCTTTGCAGATCGCCTTCCAGCTTGGCCTGAGTCTTCAGCGCTGCCAGATCCGAGCCCGCCTGCGCCTCCGAATAACCGATGGCAAAAATCGTTTCGCCAGCGGCGATACCGGGCAGAAAGCGTTCCTTCTGCGCCGCCGTGCCAGCTTCCATCAGCGCCGGTCCGACCGTGCTGATGGTCACGAAAGGCAGGGGAGCGCCAGCGATATTGGCTTCCTCGAAGAAGATCAGCTGCTCGGTTGCGCTGAGTCCCTGGCCGCCATGGGCTTTGGGCCAACCGACCGCCAGCCAGCCATCCCGGCCCATCTGTCGGATCGTCTGGCGATAAAGCGCGCCGCCTTCGGCACCGCGCAACTCGACCAGCAGCTCCGGCGTCATCAGGCTGTTGAAATAGTCGCGAACCTGCAGACGCAGCCGCTGTTGTTCAGGAGTCAGGTCGATGAACATGGCCGTCTCAAGCCTCGCCAAGAATCAGGCCGCTGGTCGGCACGCCGGTGCCGGACGTGACCAAGACATTGCGGGTATCAGCCACTTGATTGACAGCGCTGCCGCGCACCTGGCGCACCGCTTCAGCGATGCCGTTCATGCCGTGGATATAGGCTTCGCCGAGCTGGCCGCCATGGGTGTTGATCGGCAGTCTGCCGCCGCGCTGATGGTGGCCGGCGCGGATGAAATCCTTGGCCTCGCCGCGCTTGGCAAAGCCGAATTCCTCCAGCTGCGGCAACACGAAGGGGGTGAAATGGTCATAGATCACCGCCGTCTGGATGTCCTCGGTGGACAGGCCGCTTTGCTGCCAGAGCTGCTTGGCAACCAGGCCCATTTCGGGCAGTCCGGTGATGTCATCGCGGTAATAGGAGGTCATGATCTGCTGGCCGTCACTGACACCTTGAGCCGCCGCTTTGATGACGACCGGCTTGCAGCGCAGGTCGCGGGCGCGTTCGACCGAAGTGATGACCATGGCCACCGCGCCATCCGATTCCTGGCAGCAGTCGAGCAGGTGCAGCGGCTCACAGATCCAGCGCGAGGCCTGATGATCAGCCAGGGTGATCGGCTTGCCATAGAAAAAAGCAGCCGGATTGGTGGCGGCGAAATCGCGCGCCGCGACAGCAACGCGACCGAAATCCTCGCTGGTCGCGCCGTAGCGGTGCATATAGCGCTGCGCGAACATGCCGACCCAGGCCGCCGGCGTGTGGAAGCCATAAGGCATGTACCAACCATAGTTGACGTTCTCGAACAGCGGTGAATTGCCGAAGCCGTAGTTGCCATTGCCGAAGCGGTACCAACTGCGCTCGTTCATCGCGCGGTAAACCACAACGGTCTTGGCGATCCCGGTGGCCACGGCCATCGCCGCATGCAGCACCGGCGCGCAGGCGGCGCCGCCGCCATGCGGAACCTGCGAGAAGAACTTGATGTCCTTGGCGCCGAGCAGGCGAGCGATTTCATACTCGGGCACTTTGTCGACCGAGTAGGACGAGAAGCCATCGACCTCGCTCGGGTCGATGCCGGCGTCGGCGAGCGCCTGCAAGGTGGCTTCCATCGCCAGACGGATTTCGGTGCGGCCGGAATTTTTCGAAAATTCGGTGGCACCGAGTCCGGCGATGGCGCAACGGCCGGAAATTGAGAAGTCGGTCATATCAGTGATTCCTGGCTGTTCGACATCAAGGCAGGTGCACGCGCACCGTGCCGGTGACATGGCTGCCCATCGAGTTCTTGCCCTTGAGCGTGATCTGGACCGTGCGGTCGGACTCGCGCTTTTCGGTGACTGCGCCTTCAAAGGCGAGCAAGTCACCCGGATAGTTGGGCGCACCCAGCTTGATCTTCAGGTCGCACAAGCGTCCTTGAGGGCCGCTCCAGCCCTCGACAAAGCGCTGCACCAGGCCGTTGGTGGTCAGGATGTTCATGAAGATATGGGGTGAACCGAGCGCGCGCGCCGCATCCAGGTCACTGTGACCGGGGAAATAATCGCGTGTGGCGATCGCCCCACCAGCAATCAGCGCCACCGTCACCGGCACGCTCAAGGGCGGCAATTGCTCGCCCGGCTGCACATCGTCAAATCGGCGCATGGCTGCTGGCCTCGCTGTCTTCGTCGGAGTCATATTTCCATCCCAATTTGTCGTTATTGGCCAGCCAGTCGCCCAGCATGGCCAGCTGATGTTCGGTGCCGCCCAGCGCCTGGCCGAGTGCACGGCTCCAGAACAAAAAGCGGTGAATCGGATAAGTGATGTCGACGCCGATGCCGCCATGGACATGCTGTGCCATATGGCCGGCGCTGTGGCCGGTGTCGTTGGCCAAGGCCCGGGTGGCCCAGGCTTGCGGCTTGGCGCCCAGACCGGCGTCGATCCGGTAGACCAATTGCCACAGTGAAGTGCGCAAGGCCTCGGTGGCGATATAGCCATCAGCCATCTGTCCGGCGACCAACTGGAAACTGCCGATGACGCGGCCGAATTGCTGGCGCTCGCTGACATAGTCGACGGTGCGACGCAATTGCTCCTGGGTCACACCCAGCTGCAGCGCGGCCAGGCAGGCGATCGCGCGCGGCTCGATCCAGTCGACCGCAGCGGCCGGCAGGATGTTTTCGGCAGCGATCGGCAGCCCATCAAAAACCAGATCGGCCAGCGCCTGATGGTGCTGGCTGACGCCTTCATGCTTCTGGATGCCGTCCTGCATCAAGTCGACCAGCAACAAGCGCATCTGGCCTTCGGCCTCCGCTGCCAACAAGGCATGGCGGGCCAACGCTCCCAGAGGCACAGCCGGGGCAATGCCCGACAAGGTCCAGCCAGCGCCGCTGCGCAGCAGCCGCAGCGAAGCGCCGCGCGACTCCGACAAGGTCGTCAGCGACAAGGCCAGCGGCAAGTCGCCAGCCATCGCCTGGCCAACTACCTGCGGGGCCGAACCGAATCGGGCCAGCGTGGCTGCCGCCAATTGTTGCTCCCACAGCGGCAGCAGCGCCAGCGCCCGGCCTTGTTGTTCGAGGACGGCCATCAATTCAGTCATGCCCAGCCCGAGGCCGCCATCGGCTTCGGCAATGATCATCAGATGCAGTCCGGCAGCGACAGCTTGCTGCCAGAGCTCACGCATGAAGGGTGCGCCCGATTCATCATGGGCACGCAGCTGGTCGTCGCTGCAAAAATCGGCAAACAGTCCGCTGGCCATTTCGGCAAAAGCGGTTTGGTCTTCGCTCAGGTTGAAATTCATGCGGCCGCTCCTTCGGTGAGCAGACGGAACTGCGGCAGGACCAGATCGCCATCAAAAGTATTGAATTCAACTTGTACCGCTTGCCCGATGCGGACATCGCCAGGCGGGATGCCGACCATTTGCGAAATCAAGCGCGTGCCTTCCTCCAACTCGACCAGCACGATCAGGTTCGGATGCTCGAACGGCGGCACTTCGGGGTAATGCATCACCACGAAGGAATAGACCTTGCCGCGTCCCGAGGCCTGCAGCGCATCCCATTCAAATGAATGGCAGCTCGGACACACCGGGCCGGGTGGATGGCGCAGCGTCTGGCAGGCCGAACAGCGCTGGATCAGCAGCTTGCCGGCGCGCGCGCCTTCCCAGAAGAAACGCGTGTCATCGCTGATGCCAGGCGGGGGCCGTTTGGCAGCCGCAATTGCCTTCGGCTCAGCCACTTTGACCGGCTGTGCCGGGCGGAACTTGAAGACCCGAAACAGCAACTGACCGACCTGTTCGTCGCCCTGCGGCAGTTCGGAAAAATAGCTCATCACCAGGGTGACGAAATAGCCGGTACCCAGGGCCGTCACTTTTTCGGGGCTGATGGCGTCGAGCCGGGTCGTGTAATAAAGCTTCTCGCCTTCGCGCACATCACGATCGAAGGTCAGCTCCGAGTTGACCGCCACCACCGACGGCAGGCCCTGTGCCTCCATCAGCTTCAGCGCCTCATAGGGATTTTCCTGGGTCGATCCGGGCGGGTAGTTGTTTTGGGTGAAGCCTTCCATGCACCAGACCTGCAACATCGCCGGCGGGGCGATCACAGCGCCTTCGACCAGATAGGGTTTGTCGTCAACGCCCATCACTTCGCACCATTGGCGAATCATCGGCGCGTTGACCTTGTCCCAGGCGTAGACCCGGCCATATTCCTTGCCCACCAGCGGGCGGATGTCCTGCATCCAGGCTTGCTCGTCCAAGGTCTTGCTCCTTATGTCAATTCGTTTCAGGTCCGGCTTGCCTCAAGGCTTCGCTTGAATCACTGATCTTCAGCATGGGGAGGAAGTTAAGGGACTACGGCAGTTCCAGATACGTCCAAAAGGACGATGTGACTCGGGTAACGCAGGAAGTTCGGGCCATTGGGCAAAAAATCACAGATCTGATCTCGGTCATGGCGCCGAACGGTATGCCGGCACAACTGATAGGCGATCTGTCAGCAGATTCCGAGATTTGAGTCGTTTGTGGCGGAAAAGCCCCGAGCAGCGGATTTCTAGTCTTTTCAGACGATGAATCCGGACCTTGCGCTGGATCAAGCTACGCCTGTAATGTTCAACCCTCTGCGCGAACCAGCGCGGCCATTCAAACAGGAGACTCCACCATGCTCGGAAAATTCCCCACCTTGCGCCCGATTCCCCTCGCAGCGCTGACATTGACCCTGCTGGCTTCAGCCGCCCAGGCCCAGTCACAGGACCAGTCCAAGGCCACAGCCGCCAAGGCCGACTCTGACAAAAATGTGCTTGAGCAGGTCGTCGTGACGGTGCAGCGGCGCAAGGAAAAGCTGCAGGATGTGCCGGTCGCTGCGACCGCCATCGGTGCAGCCGATCTGGAGTTACGCGGCATCGGCAATATCGCTGATCTGAGCGCGCTGGCGCCGAATCTGCTGGTACTCCACACACCAGGAAACGCCAGCGCTTCGCAAATCGCCATCCGCGGCTCGGTCACTTCAAACCCGGCATTGTTCTGGGAGACCACGGTCGGCATGTATGTCGACGGCGTTTTCATGGGCAAGAGCCAGGGTTCGATCTTCGACTTGGTCGATCTGGAACGAGTCGAAGTCTTGCGCGGTCCGCAAGGCACGCTGTATGGCCGCAATACGTTGGCCGGCGCGGTCAACATGATCACGCGCAAGCCCTCGGGCGAACTGGGTGGGCAGGCCAGTATTGACCTGGGCAACTTCAACGCCAGGGTGACAAAACTTTCGCTCGATCTGCCATCGATGGGCCCATTGAAGGCCTCGGTCGGTCTGCGTGACGAGAAGCGCGACGGCTGGGTCAAGACCACGGCGGGGAGTTCGGTGCCGGCTTTGAACAACCGCGATAACAGCGGCGGGCGCGTGGCATTGACGCTCGATGCGAGCCGCGACCTGCAGATCGACTACCGCTACGACTGGAGCAAGGCCGATCAGGCACCAGTTTTCTCGCAAGTCGTCAGGTCGGATGTGGCGACGATGTTCTTCATCCCGGGCATCATCGTCAACCCGACTCGCCAGACGAAGGCTTCAATCGATGGACCTTCATTCGAACGTTATGACATCGCTGGCAACTCCTTGACGGCCGAATACAAGGTCGGCGCCAATGACACGATCAAGTATGTCTTGTCGCGCCGCACAATGCATTGGGCCGATGCGCTGGACCTCGACGGTTCGCCGATTCCCCTAGCGCATACCTCGCGAATCTCTGATTACAGCCAGGATTCGAACGAGCTGCAATGGCTTGGGAATCGGGGCGATCTGTCCTATGTCGGCGGAATTTACTCGTTCAAGGACGATGGTTTCACCAGCAATCCGCAGAGTTTCTTCTTCGGCGCGCAGAACTTTGATTCGCGTTATGGATTCACCACCAACGCTTTGTCGGTCTATGGACAGGCTGACTACAAGCTGAGCGAGAACATGACGCTGACTGGCGGCTTGCGCAACACCAAGGAAGACAAGACAGTTCGTCGTCAACTGTCGATGAGCGGCGTGAATACGACTTACTCGGCCACCGGTGTGCCGACTTACACACCATACGGTCCGATTCCCCTGGTTCCGACGGGTACCAGCGGTGCGACCTCGTTCAGCGCGACAACGCCGATGTTGAGCCTGGGCTACAAGGTCCACAAGGACCTGAATGTCTATGCCCGTTATGCCGAGGGCTTCAAGAGCGGCGGCTTCAATGGCGAGGCCCAGTCAGTGGCTGCGGTGTTGACGCCGTTCCGGCCTGAGAAGCTCAAGTCGATGGAGTTGGGCTTGAAGACCACCTTCGACCAGAATCGTGGTCAGTTGAATGTGGCGGTCTTCAACAACCGCACGACCGACCTGCAGCAACCGATCTTTACCGCCAAGGGTTCGGCCGCAACTGACGTCCGCAATGTCGGCACTTCGACCGCGCAGGGCCTTGAGGTCGAAGCGCAATGGCGGCCGACGCGCGACCTGCGCCTGCAGGTGGGTTATGGCTATATGAGCGCCAAGTTCAACGAGTTCATGGAACTGGGTGTCAATGTCGCCAACAACCGGGCTTATGTCTACGCGCCGAAAAATACGCTCAACCTGCTGGTTGATACCGTACTGGCGCGCACTAGCATGGGCACCTTGCGCGGGGTCGTTGACTACAGCTACACCGATTCCTATTATCTGTACGCCTATCAATTGGCGGTGACCGATCCGGGCAACGCAGCCGCGGTCAATACGCTGATCAAACCATCGGGCATCGTGAATCTGCGCCTGAACCTGGAGAACATCAGTCTCTGGGGTAATAACGCCACCGCCTCGCTGTGGGTGCGCAATGCCACCGATCAGGCACAAGTTGCCAACAAGATCGACTTCGGACCGGGCTTTGCCAATCTGACGCCGGCCTATTTCAACGATCCACGCACCTTTGGTGTGAGTCTGGGTGTGAAATGGTAAAGCGCTGATGGGCTGAAGCCCGCAGCATGACCGAGGCGAGCCGTGCAAGCGGTTCGCCTTTTTTGATGGCCCACCGCGGCGAAAAAGGCGGCTGCGGTAGGGCTTGGATCGACGGAGTCTGCTTAATGAATCAAGCAATGTTCCCTGCAGGCGCGGCCCTGATCGTCGGTGGGTCCGGCGGTATCGGCCGTGTCGTCTGCCGGGAGTTTGCCAATGCCGGCAGCGATGTGGCGATCACTTTCCACAACAACCAGGCTCCGGCCGAATTGGCCGCGGAGGCCATTCGCAGCACCGGGCGCAAGGCGACGACGCACCGCTTGTCGACCCGCGATGCGGGCCAGGTGGCCGAGGTGATGGCCGATGTGATGCAAGCCCATGGCCGTATTCATACCGTCGTCTATGGCGCGGCGCCTTTGGCCCAGCAGCAATATATTTCCGAATTCACGCTGTCACGATGGCAGCAGGCCATCGAGGAGGAGGTCCACGGCTTCTTCCGCGTCGTCCATGCCTCATTGCCTTTGATGAAGGCCTCAGGCGGAGGGTCTTATGTCCATCTGGGTTCAGCCGGTGACAGCTTGTGGCCCGACCGCGATGGTTTGTCGGTGATCCCCAAAGCCGCCAATGAGGCCTTGATCCAGGGCCTGGCCAAGGAGGAGGGCAGGCACCATATCCGCGCCAACACGGTGCTGATTGGCGTCATCAATGCCGGCATGTTCCTCGAACTGAGTCGGCAAGGCGTGCTCGACCAGTCATGGACCGAGGCGACGCAAAAGATGCTGGCGCTGAAACGCTGGGGCGAACCCGAAGAGATCGGTCATGCCGCGGTGTTTTTGGCCTCCAACAAGGCGCTTTATGTCACCGGACAGAAGCTTTCGGTGTCGGGTGGGTTCGGCGTTTGACCGCAGTTCGCGGTCAAACTTGCCGCCTCAGGCCGCCGTGTAAGCCGGCACACCTCGGACGCGGTACATGCCTTCGCATTGATCCAGATATTCCTGCTTTTTCGCGCGCGGGTTGTAGAACTGCTTGTACCAGACCCTGCACTTCAGGAACGGGCCATCGCTGGGGATGAACAGGCCGTTCAGGCAAGGGCCTTTGTTGGTCCAGACTTCGAAGTCCTGGGCGAAAGCGAGGCGGCTCATTTCCTGGTACTGCTTGGCAGCCACCAGGTCATCGCTGGTGGTCGGCACCGCGCCGGTTGGCGACTTGACGATCAGCGAATGCCAGACCTTGATCTGGCCATCGTCGATCGGCGTGTGCATGATCAACAGCGCGGTTTCAAACAGGCCGGTCAGCATCGAGATCAAGACGCCGGGGCCATGGTAGACCGTGTCGGTATGCAGGGTTGAGGCACTGCCGTCGGCCGCGACCAGGGTGCGATGTCCGCCGCATTGGCGCTGTATCGCCAGATGACCCTTGAATTCGTTTTCGTAGCGCTCGACCGTTGAGCCATGAATTGGCCCCAGATGGCTGTAGTCGGTGATGTTGTCGATCACCTCCTGCGGATGCTGATTCAAGACGCCGAGGTGATCCCAATGGCCCCGCACCCAACCCGCATCGTCCCATTGCGGCAGGCTCGGATGGGCCCATTCGGGATCGCCGCCTTCGGGGTCATGCCAGACCCAGATCGCGCCAAGGCTTTCGACAACCGTCCAGCTCTTGACGCAGGCTGCGGCAGGGATCGGACCATCGTGATAGGGGATTTCATCGCATTTGCCGTCTGGGCCGAAGCGCCAGGCATGGTAGGGGCAGCGGATGCCGTCGCCTTCGATATTGCTGCCGCCGCGGTCGAGCACGACATAGGAGGTGTTGTTGGGCGCCGCCAGATGGGTCTTCATATGCGGGCAATAGGCGTCGAGCAGGACCACCTTGCCGGTAGCCTGGCCGCGGTAGAGCGCAAAGTCTTTGCCGAAGAAGCGCACCGCCAGCGGCTTGTGCGTGTTCAATTCTTCAGCGTCGGCGATCATGAACCAGCCGCGGGGAAAGGTGAATTCGCCGAGCCGGTAGTCTTTTGTCGTGGCCATTCAATATCTCCAAAGCGTTGTGAGCCGATCAAGCAGAATATTGAACGGCCGGGCGACAGATTGCCTACCCCATTTGGACGATGGTAGCCGAGTCGAGGTCAAGCAGCCCCGGCATCTTGCAGTTTCCAGGCCGGGTCGAAGGCGTTGCCGACCACCGGACAATGTGTTCCCGAAGGGCCATACATGGCGGCAACGCAACGGTTGCAGGCAGTGCAGCCGGAGCGAAGATTGCCATCGATCCGCCATTTGTTGACGATGGTTGGGTCGTGGATGGTGGCGCGCGCCATGACGACGGCGTCAAAACCCTCAGTAAGCGCAGTTTGCGCCGCTGCCAGCGATTGCACGCCGCCGATATAAGCCAATTTAACCTGGGTCGCGGCCCTGACCAGGCGCGCTGCATCGAGGAAGAACAGTTCCTTGAACTGCAGCGATTTTGGCGTCGTCGCTTTCAGTAGCTTGAACTGCAGCTTGGCCAGCCAGCCGGGCTGCATCGCCGCCAGATCCTCATAGGGCATCGGGCTGCCGAAGATCTGCCAGCTGGCCTCGATATTGCGGCCGCCTGAGAGGACCAGCATGTCGACGCCGGCGCGCTCCAGCGCCTGGGCCGTAACCACTGCATCGGCTGCGCTGGCACCCTTGGGCACGCCATCGACCAGATTGATCTTGGCCAGGATGGCGACCTGGTCGCCCACTGCTTGCTTGACCGCGCTGAGCACTTCAACCGGGAAACGCATCCGCTGCTCGGCGTTGCCGCCATAGCCATCACGGCGCTTGTTCGAGAGCGGCGAAATGAACTGGTTGAGCAGATAGCCATGCCCCATATGCAGCTCGATGGCATCGAAGCCGGCTTCGACAGCGCATCTTGCCGCGGCGACGAATTCGGCCGTGATGCGATCCATATCGTCCCGGTTCATCTCGCGCTGCAGCGGACGCCCGAGCATCAAGCCAATCTGGTCGATCCCGCCACTGGCTGAAATCGCCCGCCAGGTTGACAACTCCCTGTGCATCACGAAGCTGCCGGCATGGGTGATCTGCGCATTGGCCAGGGCGCCTGCAGCATGGATCGCGTCGGTGACGGCCTTGTAATGGGGGATCGAAGCCGGGTTCAGAATGCCTTGTTCGGCCATGGTGCGGCCGTCTGCGGAAACTGACAGATAGGCCAGCGTCGTCATGCCGATGCCCCCTTCGGCCAACTGCCGGTGATGTTCGAGCAAGGCCTTTTGCGGCAAGGTTGCGCGCGTCATCATCTCGTTGGCGCCAGCGCGGATGAACCGATTCTTGATCCTCACCGGCCCGACGTTCAAGGGGCTGAAAGGATCGACAACAGCGCTTGCAGCAGACATGACAGCTCCCAAAAAGTTGATGAACTATCGCTGCGGCGCGCGGGACGGCTCATCGTCCTGGCGGACTAGGCCGTCGGCGGACAGGCAATGGCAGAATCGGCCGCGCCCATCCCCAAGGAAAATCATGCCGCTCGATGCTCAAGCCCAGGCGATCGCCGATGCCATGGCACAGACGCCACAGCCAGACCTGCAGGTACTGACGGCGGTGGATTTCCGCGCTTCGCTGGCAATGTTTCCGCCGCTGCCTGACCTCGGCGATGAACTGGCCGAGCAGAGTGACGCCATGCTTGACGGCGCTGCCGGGCCGCTGCCGATGCGGCTCTATCGCCCGCTGGGCCAGGGGCCGTTCCCGGTGACTGTTTACTTTCATGGCGGCGGATTTGTCGCCTGCGGACTCGACAGCCACAACAATATCTGCCGGCGCCTGGCGGCGCGGGCGCAGACCCTGGTGGTCTCGGTCGATTACCGGCTGGCACCTGAACATCGATTTCCGGCTGCGGTCGATGATGGGCTGGCTGCGCTGCGCTGGGTGCAGCAGAATGCCCAAACCTTCGGCGGCGATGCCAGCCGACTGGCTGTTGCCGGCGACAGCGCCGGTGGCAATCTGGCTGCAGTGGTGGCCCAGCAGCTGCGCGGTCAGGCGAGCCCTGTCTGTCATCAGTTGCTGATTTATCCGGTGACCGACAGTGCCTGCGAGTTGCCCTCGCACCGTGAGTTCGAGCAGGCGGCGATGCTCAGTTCATCGATGATGCGCTGGTTCTGGCAGCAATATCTGCCCGATCCGCAGGACGGTCTCGATCCGCGCGCCTCGCCGCTGCGCCAGACCGACCTGAGCGGAGTTCCTTCAGCCACGGTGATCACCGCTGGTTTTGACCCCTTGCGAGACGAGGGCCAAGCCTATGCCGAGGCCTTGCGCAGCGCCGGTGTCGCGGTAACTGCGCGCTGCTGGCCGGGGCAGTTCCACGGCTTTGTCAGCATGCTGGGCATGCTCGACGCTGCAGTGGAAGCGCTCGACTTCGGCGCGCAGGCGCTCGCGCTGGCTTTCGAAAAAGGCATTCAGCCGAGCGGCAGGTAAAGAGTCATTGGCGCATCGGCACAAGGGATGAAACCATATCGCTCATAGAAGGCCTTCGATTTTTCATCTTTTGCGTCGACCAGTAGCGCATAGGCACCGACAAGACTACGGGCGTGCAGACATCGGTCAACCGCACAACCGATCAATACCTCGCCCAAGCCGAGCCCGCGACTTTCAATATCGCGGGCCAGGCGCCCCATGCGAAAACAGGGCACCGGATAACGCGGAAGCTTCTTGCGCTCCATGGCCGTCAGTTGTTGGGCATCAACTTGGGCCGCACTGAGGGTATAGAAAGCCAAAATCCTGCTCGGCGCCGCATCATCCACCAAAACAAAGACGGTGCTGATGCCTTTTGCAGTTTGTTGGGCTGCGAATCTATGCAGGTAATCATCCAGCGCCGGCACCCCGCAGTGGAAGGCCGCCCGGTCATGCCGCCGGGTGTCAAACACCTGCTCTTCAAGCACGCTTGACCTTTGCCGCAGCCTTCAACGCAGCCTGCATTGCCGGATTGGGACTGAATACGCCATTGATCGCAGCGTTGAAGGCAAGAAAATCGCGCTTGCTGATCGTGACCCGCGACTCCTGCTCCAACAATTGTTGTGCCTTCTCTTTGGCTGCGCTGCGGACAAAGCCGGCCATGGTGGTACCCATAAGGCTTGCGGCACGGGCGAGAAGGTCCTTGTCGTCAGCGTCAAGCTTCAGATCAAAACGAGCAATTGCGGTCATGAGAACTCCAATTTACATACGGCATTTTACCGTATGTATTGGCGGAGTGAATCTTGAATTCTGGGCCTTGGGCGGCTTCCGCCGACTGGCCGTTGCGGGCAATTGCGCCAGCGGCAATCTGGCGTCAGTGGTGGCTTTCAGCCGAGCTGCACGACGCTGTTCAGCACCATCCGGACCAGCTCGGTCTGGCGGGTGACGCCCATCTTCGAAAAGATCGCCCGCAGATGGGCGCGCACGGTGTTGCGGCGGATGTCGAGTTGCTCGCCGGCTTCTTCCAGGCCGAGCCCATTGGCCAGCAACAAGGCCAGCGTGGCTTCGGCGGGAGTCAGGTCGAACAGTCGCCGGATCACGTCGCTCGATCCCTGCGTGCTGCGCTCGGGGTCGCGCAGGAAGATGGCGAGGCAGGGCCGATGGCCGCTCTCGGACCATTTGTCTCTTGGCAGCGTCCGCACCAACAGACTCAGCTTGCTGCGGCCCGATGGCCGGGTGATCGAGATCGCCTCGATCACCGTCGGCGTGATCGATTGCTTGACGGGCTTGGGCAGCATCGACGTATAAGCGGCGTCGATCAATGCTTTGAGCTTGATTTGCTCGGCCGGGGACTCCGCCTTCAGCGATTTGCCGATCACGCGGATGCCGTCCTGCTCGTTGAGGATTGCCTTGGCCTGATCGTTGATCGACAGGATGTCGCCTCTTTCGTCCAGCGTCACCGTGCCGATCCGCATCCGCTCGACCGTGCCGGCGAACAGCTTGCGCTCGATGTCCAGGTGCTGCATATGCGAGCGCAGTCTGACGGCCTGCTTCAGGTGCGGCAGCAGCATCTGCGCGATGCCTTTTTCACGCTCGCCAAAGGGCTGCTGATCTTCCGAGCGGGCGATGCGTAGCCTGCATTCCTCGTCCTCGTTGTCAGAGCTGAGGTCGGCCCCCATGATGTGGCGCACGCCCTGTGGACGCAGGTATTCAAGGTAGAAGATGCTTTCCAGCCAGCGGGTCTCGCCGATGATTTCGGCAGCGACCAGCACCTGGTCGGGCGGCAGATTGCAAAAAGCGTCGAGCTCGAAAAAGCGCGAGTTGTAAAGGGCAAAAAAGCGCGCTTCGGTCGGACCTTCACTGACCATCAGGCTGGCCCGGTCAGCCGCGGCCGGCCGCATGATCAGCGTGGTGCTCATCGCGCCCAGCAAGGCGTTGAGCATTTTGACAAAGCTGCGCCAAGGCGGAGACTCCAGCGGACCCTGATAGATCGCCTGGGTCAGACGGTTGAACTCCGCCAGGCTCAGTTCCCGGGCTGGTTCGTCATCGATGCTGGGAGGGTGGCTGGTCAAGATGCTCTCAAACAATGCCTTGCATTGAATTTGCTTTGCGGCGGCTGAATTCCGGCTTCAGTATAGTTTTTAACAACTGCATGGTTTGTTGCTGTTTTGAACGATTTTCAGCGCTTCAGGCAGGTTCAAAAATAGTCCGTTCGAACGATGAATTGCTCATTGCGCAAGCCAATAGTGTCCATGACAAGCCTGCGAATTCAGGGCTTTACAGGGCGCCTTGCGCCGGCAGAGGGATTGAATGCAGATCGAATTCACCGAGGCGCAACAGCAACTGCGAAGCCAGGCCCGCGAATGGCTGGCTGCCCATGTGCCGCGCCAACCACTGCAGAGCTTTGATACCGCAATTGGGTTCGAGCAGCACCGGCAATGGGAGCGAGAGCTGCATGCCGGCGGCTGGACCAGCCTGACCTGGGGCAGGGAGTTCGGCGGTCGTGCCGGCGATATGTTCGACTGGCTGATCTTCGAAGAGGAATATTGGGCTGCCGGCGCGCCGGGGCGAGTCAACCAGAATGGTTTGCTGGTGCTGGCACCGGCCTTGCTGCAGTTCGGCAACGCCGCGCAGCGCCAGCGTTTCTTGCAGCGCATTGCCGCTGGCGCTGACATCTGGGCCCAAGCCTGGTCCGAGCCCGATGCTGGCTCCGATATGGCCGCGATCTGCTGCAGCGCCGAACTCGATGGTGATCATTACGTCCTGAATGGTCAGAAAAGCTGGGTCTCGAGGGCGGTCTGGGCTGACTGGTTGTTCGGCCTGTTCCGCACCGAAGAAGGTTCGCAGCGCCATGTCGGGCTGAGCTGCTTGCTGGTACCGCTGAATGCGGCCGGCGTCACGGTGCGGCCGATCATGCAGTTGAACGGCCGCACCGGCATGGCCGATGTTTATTTCGACAATGTGAAAATTCCGGTCGAGCAGCGACTCGGCGCCGAAGGCGAGGGCTGGCGGGTCAGTGCGGCGATTTCGGGCAGCGAACGCGGCCTGATGCTGCGCTCGCCAGGGCGGTTCCAGGAAACAGCAAGGGCGCTGATTCAGCTGTATCGCCAGCATCAGGACAGCGCCGATGCTGATCCAACGATTCGCGATGCGGTACTCGACTGCTGGATGAAAGCCCGTGCCTATGCGCTGTCGGCCTACCGTTCGGTCAGCCGCCTGCAACAGGGCATCGTCATCAGCGCCGAGGCCAGCGCTAACAAGATCTTCTGGTCAGAACTCGACCTGAAGCTGCATGAGACCGCCATGCGCATCCTCGGCGAGCGGGCCGAGTTGCTGTCTGAAGCGGACAGTGGATCCTGGCTCGACGGTTTCATGTTCGCGCAGGCCGGCACGATCTATTCCGGCACCAATGAAATCCAGCGCAACATCATTGCCGAGCAGCTGCTCGGCATGCCGCGTTGAAACGCCAGGGCTGAGTCATGGACTTCACTTTTTCCGAAGCGCAACTGGAGCGCCGCCGCCATATCCGGCGAGTCTTGATGACCGAGGTTCCGCCCGAGCTGCTGCGTGAGCAATGGCTCAGCGAGGAAGGCCTGTCGGGCGAGGTCTGGCGTTTGTTCGCCGATCTCGGACTGACGGCGATCTCGGTGCCTGAAGCCTTTGGCGGCGCCGGCGGCAATGATGTCGACTGGGTGCTGGCTGCCCAGGAAGCCGGCTATTACGCGCTGCCAGGCGCGTTGCTAGATACCTGCTGGGCCGGGGCCGGCCTGCTCGCGGCGCTGCCCGACAGCGAACTGAGCCAGCATTGGCTGCCCAAGATTGCCAACGGCGCAGCGCGGCTGGCGATCGGCTATCCCGGCCAAGCCCTGGTCGCTGATGCCCATGTCGCTGACCTGTTGCTGCTGCATCACCAAGGCGAGCTTCATGCGCTGCTGCCGGCCCAGTTGCGTATGACCCGCAAAGCCAGCCTCGACCCTTCACGCCGCTTGTTTGAAATCGATTGGCGGCCAGGGCCCCAGACTTGCCTTGCATCCGGGGCGCTGGCCGGGCGTTTATGGGAGCAGGCCTTGGATCGGGGCGCGCTTGCGGTGGCCGCCCAGTACTCGGGCCTGGCCATGCGTATCCTCGATCTGGCCATCGACTACAGCGCGCAGCGCAAGCAGTTCGGCAAAGCGATCGGTGCTTTCCAGGCCGTCAAGCATTACCTCGCTGACTTGTCGATAGCGATTGACTTTGCCAAACCGGTGATCTTTCAGGCCGCCCAGGCCATCGCTACTGGTGACGGCAGGGCTTCGGCCTATGTCTCGCATGCCAGGCTGGCGATGGGCGATGCCGCTCGTCTGGCGGCAAGACATGGCATCCAGGTTCATGGGGCGTCGGGCTATACCTGGGACGGCGATCTGCAGATTTTTGCCAAACGAATCTGGGCCATCGATGGCAGTTGCGGCAGCAGCGCTTTCCACAAAGCCAGGCTGACGCAACATCTTTTTGCCGACGAGGGGCTGATCGGCGCCCGTCAGACCTTTCCCGTCGCGGCCTGAGGCCTTGCCCTTTTTCTGGAATCTGCAGTGACTCAATTGCTCAAAACAAAACTACGCGTTGCCGTACTCGGCGCCGGCATGTCGGGCATCCTGGCAGCGATCCGTTTGCAACAAGCCGGCGTCTATGAGGTTGTGGTGTTTGAAAAGGCCGACCGTATCGGCGGCACCTGGCGCGACAACCACTATCCCGGTCTGACCTGTGATGTGCCGGCCCATGCTTACACCTTCTCGTTTGCGCCACATGCCGAGTGGAGCAGCTTCCTGGCGCCCGGGCCCGAGATCCAGCAATACTTCGAAGGTCTGGTCCGGCAGTTCCAGATCGAATCGCTGATCCGCTTCAATCAGGAAGTGTCGAGCTGCGTCTGGCAAAACCAAGGCTGGCAGTTGCAGACAAGCAGCGGCTTGCAGCAGTCATTTGACATCGTGATCGCTGCGACCGGCGTCTTGCACCATTTGAATCAGCCTGAAATCAAGGGCCTGGACAGCTTTGCCGGCGACTGCTTTCACAGCGCGCGCTGGGATCACAGCGTGCCGCTGCAAGGCCGGCGCGTTGGCGTCATCGGCAATGGCTCGACCGGCGTGCAGATCGTCTCGAACCTGGCCGGCAAGGCCAGCCGTGTGGTGCATATCCAGCGCAGTCCGCAGTGGATCATGCCTTACCCGAATCCGCCCTATAGCGACGCCGACCGCGCGGCATTCCGCAGCGATCCGGCCCTGATCGACCAGATCCGCTACAGCGAGTTCTATCTGGGCCTGGTGAATCGCTTCACCGAGGGCGTGGCCGACAAGGACTCGCAGCAGATGGCCGAAATCGAAGCGGTCGTTTTGAACCATCTCGAGACCTCGATCAAGGACCCGGCCATGCGCGAAAGACTGCGCCCGAATTACCGCGCGGCCTGCAAGCGCTTGATCTTCTCGCCCGACTATTTCGAGGTGGTGCAGCGCGATGATGTCGAGGTCATCGTCGGCGAGATCGACCAGATCGAGCCCGAAGGCGTGCGCATGCAGGATGGCAGGCTGCTGGCGCTTGATGTGCTGGCCTTGGCCACCGGTTTCAAGGCTGACCGCTTCTTGCGACCGATGACCTTGCTCGGCCAGGATGGCGCCGATTTGGCGCTCAGCTGGGCGCGCAAGCCCAGCGCTTATCTGGGCATTGCAATGCCGGGTTTCCCGAATTTCTTCATGCTCAACGGCCCGACCGGGCCGGTCGGCAACTTCTCGCTGATCGACATCGCCGAACGCCAATGGGGCTATATCGACGCCTTGCTCGCCGAACTGAGCTCGGGCCGCGCCAAGACCTTGGTGCTCAAGCCCGAAGTGATGCAGGACTACGAGGCGCGCCGGCTCCAGGCCGGCAAGCAGACGATTTTTGGCTCGGGCTGTAGCAGCTGGTATCTGGACAGCGAAGGTGCGCCATCAACCTGGCCCTGGAACTACCAGACCTTTGCCGAACAGACCAGGGCGCCGAGGCTGGAGGAATTCGAGCTTATCGCTTGAAGGACACCGGCGCTTGTTACATGCGAGTTGGCAGCGCGCCGGCTGCCAGGAGCTTCATTTGGCCTTGCCCTGTTCATCCAGGAATGGGCTTTGTCTGTTGTGACGTGTTTTTTGCGATGGCGTATTTGATCAAACACGAATCATTGGCCATTGACGTGCAGTGTGGACCAAGGCCAGCATCCACAAGGTTTGTCCGTCGATTTCGTACACCAAACGATAGTTTTCGTGGGGAAACAGCTCGCGAGTCCCTTGGACCAAGCCCGGACGACCCATTTTTGGGTGATCAGCAAGCGTGGCGGCTGCAGCGCTGAAAAGATCGTCCATGCGCAAAGCCGCTGTTGGGTTGTCGGCCGCGATGTAGTCCCAGACGTCAATGCGATCCTGCAGCGCTTCAGGTGTCCAAACGACCTTCATTCCTGCTTGGCAAAGATGGAGCGCCGAGCAACGAACATGGCTTCCACGTCATCATTGGAATGTTGGGCCCCGGCTTGCATCGAGGCTCTGCTGGCCTCAATCTTGGCGCTCAGGAAAGCTTCATAGTCCCGCGTCTGACGCTGGCGCTGGACAAACTCGCGCATCAATTCGCGCAGTATCTGGGAAGCCGGCCTGTGGGCGGCCTGAGCTTCAGCCATGAATTCGGCACGCAAGTCGGTTTCGATTTTCATCGTAAAAATGGCTTCTTTAGACATGGCATCTTCCAGCATTTATATAGTCAAAGTTTATATTTTGTTTATACGAAAGACAACTTTTTTTCGCACTTACTCTTTTGGTCGTCGTTCATTCCCTGCGCGATTCATGAACGTGGATAAATCGTCGACACCTTGCTTGGCCAGCCATTCATCGGACGCGACGCTTGCAAATCATGAGGGCTCAAGGCGGGCCGCCGCGGAATATCGCCGCTCAAATCGACGAGACTCTTTCCTCGACGACAGACATTCGGGTGCAGACGCGTAACTTCCGGTCGCGCACATCAGCAGGGCGATAGCCGGGTGAGGCAAACCGACTGTAGCTGTTGCGCTCCGCAAGACAATGCTTGCTCCTGCTGGTCAGGCAGTTCCTGCCAGCAGCCAGGGATCAATCACGGCGATCCCGCAGCCGCTGAAGTCGCCCGTATTGCGCGTCGCCACGGCGGCCTCGTGGGCGCGGGCGATGGCGGCAATCTGGCAGTCGAATTGGCTGATCGGCCGGCCGGCGGCACGGCGCTCGCCGGCGATGGCGGCATATGCAAGCGCAGCCGCGCGGTCGAAGGGCAGGATGCGGTCGCGGAAATCTTCCGACAAGATGCTTTCAATGGCTTTGGAAAGCGCGGTGCGCCTCTTTCCCGCTGGCAATATCGCCACGCCTTGGCGCAGTTCGGCTTCGCCCACTGCAGTGAAATAAACCGCTGCACCGTCTTGCAATGCCAGCCATATTTCGACCTGTTTGGCGGGCGCCGGCCGCAAGAGCTCTGAGACAACGTTGATGTCGAGAACGATCATGAACTTTCGCGGCCAAACTCGGGCGGCTCGCGCATCGGCTCACGCGCAGGAAGTTCGAGATCGACGCGGTCAGAAGCCGCCAAGCGGGCGCGGATCGCAGCGGCGAGATTGCGCGGCGGCGCGTTTTCCCCCATGACCCGCCGCAGAATTTCGCGCGCTTCTTCCTCCATTGACCTTCCATGTTCGGCCGCGCGAACGCGCAGGCGCTGCTTGATGTCGTCATCAAGATTGCGGATTGTGATGCTGGCCATGGTGGGTTTTCTCTACTCCGAGCTTCTGGAGAGAATGCAATCGATGATCGCAATGATATCAATGCGTTTTGCCCTTGGCTGGCAGTCCCGAATGAGCGCGCGATTTGGCGTTTAAGCGATTCCGATCAATCGGGGCGCGCCATCTACACTGAACCGTTCGCTGTCCGGTTGCGCTTTTGCGGGTCCTGGCAAAACCGACCTGGCGGCCGAAACCAATCAAGATGGGATGAATCGATGACACAAACCATTGCTGAATTGCGCCTTGCGCTCGATACCGGTGGGCTGACCAGCCAGGCGCTGGTGGAGCAGATGCTGATCAACAGCAACGATCCTGCGGGCGAAGGCAGTCTGGTGTTTCGCAAAACCTATGCCGCCGCAGCGATGGCACAGGCTGTCGCTTACGACAACTGCCGTAGGTCGGGCATGCCTCCCGCCCATCTCGGGCCCTTGGCCGGCATCCCGATCTCGGTCAAGGATCTGTTCGACATTGCCGGCGAGGTCACCGGCGCGGGATCGGCCGTGCTGGCAGAGAATCCGCCGGCCGCAAGTGACGCGCCGGCCATCGCCCGTTTGCGCCGGGCGGGGGCGATCCTGATCGGGCGCACCAACATGACCGAATGGGCTTACGGCGCGGTCGGGGCCAACGGGCATTTCGGTACGCCTCGCTGCGCTTGGGATCGCGCAGTCGATGATGGCGCCGGACGGATACCCGGCGGGTCGACTTCGGGCGGCGCGATCTCGGTCACGGATGGCATGGCCGCAGCGGCGATCGGATCCGACACCGGCGGCTCGGTGCGCATCCCTGCGGCGCTGAACGGCCTCGCTGGCTTCAAACCAACCGCGCGGCGCGTGCCACTAACGGGCGCCTATCCGCTCTCGCAACTCGATTCGGTCGGACCCTTGGCGAACAGCGTGGGCGACTGCCTGCTGCTCGATAGGCTGATGGCCGGTGGCGACGGTGCGGCAATGCTGCCTGCGCATTCCTTGCGTGGACTGCGCCTGGGTCTGGCACGCAACCACCTGCAGGACGCAATGGATCCCGAGGTCGCGCTGCCGTTCGAGCGCGCGCTTTCCCGGCTTTCGGCGGCCGGCGCGCAACTGGTCGAATTCAACTGGAGCGAACTCGACAATTACGCCTCGATCAATGCCAAAGGCGGTTTCTCGGCCGCTGAATGTTTCGCCAGGCATCAGCATTTGCTGGACGCGCGGAGCGCAGAAATCGACCCCTGGATCGTCGCGCGCGTCCTTGCTGGCGCCAAGCAGACTGCGGCTGACTACATCGAATTGCTCGCCGCTCGCCGCGACTGGATTGCCCGCTCAGAGGAGCGCTTCGCGCAGTTCGACGCCTTGATCGCCCCAACGGTGCCGGTGATCGCCCCGCGCCTCAAGCCCATCATGGACGATGTATCCACATTGGGCGAGTACTTCAAGGCGAATTCCACCGTGCTGCGCAACTGCCAGTTCATCAACTTTCTGGACGGCTGCGGCCTGACCCTGCCGATCCACGATAGCGGCCATGCGCCAGCCGGGCTGATGATCGCGGGCACGGCGATGAGCGATCAGCGGGTGCTGGCGATCGGGTTGGCGGTCGAAGCGCATTTGCGCAGCGCCTGAGCAACGCTGCTTTCCCGCGCTCAAGATTGAATCGGCCCTGCTGCTCTTTTACTTCCGGGCCTGCGGCTTTTCAGCTGGCTGACGCCGGCGACCTGAACTGAGCCACCGCATCCGCGACGGCATGGGCAACATCACCGCGGCGATAGCCGAGCAGGGCGACTTCCGCAGGATCGGGATTGACCCGCACCCAGTTGCCACGTCCCTGCGGGATGGCCACATCGGGCAGCAGCGGATTTTCCTGATCGGTCTCGTCCAGTTTTTCTTTGCTGCCGACGGCGTCAAAGAACATCTGGAAATAGTTCGTGAAGCTCAGGTCCTGATCGCCGACCAGATAGGCTTTGCCGCTTTCGCCGCGCAATAGCGCGCCTTCGATGGCTTCCGAGAGCGAGCGGTAAGACATGAAGTTGGTGCCGCCCGCCGGGCCGTAATAGGGAACGGGAATCTTGCCTTCGGCCCATTTCACATAGGGGTCATAGATCATGCTCGGCAGACCCGGGACGCTGCCCACCATGAAAGGGGCGTTCACGCTGATGACGTCGAAACCCGGCCTGGCCTCGGCCCGGGCGCCATCACAAGCGGCTTTGCGTGAGCGGATATAGCTGTTGCCGTCGAGCAGGTCTGGCGCTGCCTGGTGGTAGAAGCTGCCGAGCTGGATCGCGCGCTTTACACCGGCTTCGCGGCAGGCCGCAAAAAAGGCCGGAACGGCTTGATGGTTCGCCTTGAACAGGTAAGCTGAAAAATCAGCGCCACGCGGCACATGGCGCGGATCATTGCCGGCGGCGAATACCACCCAGTCAAAACCTCTCAGCGTTTGCGGCGTGTAATCGCCGGTGACATAGTCGCCTTGCAAAAAGGGCATGCTGGCCATCGGTGTATCGGGATGCGCCGGTTTGCGCCCCGCGACAGTCACTTGATGGCCCTTGGACGCGAGGTAAATGGCAGCATGGCCGCCCAGAGCGCCAGTACCGCCGACGATGAGAATCTTCATGGTTTACTTTCCTTTTCGGCCGAACTATTTGCCGGGGTAGCGGTCAAGGTGACAGGGCGAGTCTCCTGCCATTCAAGAATGATCTTGCGGCGCGTGAACCGCCATTGGCCTGCATCGCGCTGCCAATGGTCGAGGTAGCGGAGGGTCCAGACCAACACCCTATCGGCCTGCAGCAGCAGGTGGTCGGCCGTGCAATAGGTTTCACCGCTGGCCAGATCGCCGTCAATCGTAGCGACCTGGTTGTGGACGCGGTGCACCGTGGCGCGAAACCTATGGGCCAGGCCGTCGATGGCAGCCAGACAGGCGCTGCGTCCCTCAAGCGTGAAGCCCGGCCCCTCGATCACGCAATCCTCGGCCAGCAACTGCGACCAGATGGCCTTGTCCTTGCGGTCAGCGCCCTGGGCATAAAGCTCGGCGGTGTGCCGCAGCTGCGCGAGTTCGAGCAGGTTCTGAAGGGTCGGATTCATTCGCGCTATTCCTTGGCGTCGGCTCGGCCGGCAAATGCCGGGGCAGCCTTGCTGCAGGCATAGCATCGGCCGCGCCAAGGCCCTGATTCATCGTCTGAAAAGACTAGAAATCCGCCCCGCCGAGCGAGAACAGCCGCGCTATTCCTTGGCTGCCTGCCAGAGCTTGGGCAGGCCCGGGTCAGTGGCGCTGATCGCCTGTTTGAGCAGATTGCGCAGCGAAGCCGCTTCCATTTCGCCAATGCGGTCGATCAGGTCGGCTTCAACCGCCTTGGCCGCCGCCAGCACATGCAAGATGGCGTCGCTGCCCGCCGGGCTCAGGCGCAGGGCCTGCGGGTTCTGCGCATCCGGCTCCAATAGCCCCCGAGTCAGCAATGGTTGCAGCGCCACCGCACCGATGTCGATGCCGGTATAGGCGACATGGGCCGCAATCTGTTCGATCGTCAAGGGTTGGCTGACGATCAAAACGGACAGCACAAAGAAATCAGCCTCGGTCAGACCGCGTTCGGCCAAGGGTCGGCGCAGCTTGTCGAGGAACTGGTAATGGGCGCGGCCCAGCAGATAACCAAGCAGATTTTCGGAATAGACCGCAGCACCCGGGTCAGCCTGGGTTTCGGTCGAGATCGGTGCTGCCTTGCGCGCTGCCAGCGCATAGTTGCCGGTGACATAGAGCAGGGGTGGGCGCTGCGAGGCGTCGTATTCAATCACCTCGCCGACAAAGATGATGTGGTCGCCGCCCTCATATTGGAAAGCGTTGCGGCATTGAAAACGTGCGGTGCAATCGGGGATCAAGGCCACGCCGTTTGCGGACTGATCGAGGGCCATGCCGGCAAATTTATCTTCGCCAGCGCGGGCAAATCGGTTCGACAGCGCTTCCTGTTCGTTCGACAGGATATGCACATTCCAGTAACCGCATTCGCTGAATGAGGCCAGGCTGCGCGCATTCTTGGCCAGGCTCCACAACACCATCGGCGGCTGCAGCGATACTGAATTGAAACTGTTGGCAGTGATTCCAACCGGCGTGCCGTCAGCCGCACGGGTGGTGACGATCGTCACGCCGGTGGCAAACAGCCCCAGGGCACGGCGGAAAGCCTTGGGGTCGAAGCTGCTGTTCGGGTGGGTCATCGGCTGTCTCCAGAATTCAGACCTCTAGCTTGCCCGGTCGCCACCCTGTAGAAAACCCTCAGTCGGACTAGATCGGCAGAAGCTAAGCTTGGCGCCATCCCGCAGGGCAGATCTTTAGTCTGATCGGACGATGAAGGTCGGCACGCCCGGTGAGAGCATTCAATCGTCGCAAGGTTCTGCCTTGCCCAAGTACAACCATCGACCGCATTCCAGCGGCAGCATCCGGAGATTCAGCATGACAGCAAACGATTATTTGACCCCGCTGGCGCTCGAGTTGATCGAACGCGCCAGAGCCATGGCGCCAAGACTGGCCGAACGCGCTCGCGCCGCCGAGGATGCGGGCTTGGTGCAGAAGGAAACGATCGCCGAGATGAAGGCCGCCGGGTTTTTCAAGGTGCTGCAACCGAAGCGCTGGGGCGGCTATGAAATGGATCCGCGGGTGTTCTACAGCGTCCAGATGGCCTTGGCCGAGGGCTGCATGGCGACGGCCTGGATCTATGGCGTGGTCGGCGTGCATAACTGGCAGCTTCCGCTTTTTCCCGATCAGGCACAACAAGATGTCTGGGCCAATGATTCGACAATCCTGACCGCTTCGACCTATATGCCGACCGGCAAAGCCGACAAGGTCGATGGTGGCTACAACTTCAGTGGTCGCTGGAGCTGGAGCAGCGGCGTCGAGCATTGCGAATGGATCCTGCTCGGCGGCCTGTTGCCGAAGAAGGACGGATCCGGCGCGATCGAACATTGCACCTTCTTGCTGCCTAAGGCTGATTTCCAGATCGTTCACAACTTTGATGTGCTCGGACTGCGCGCCACGGGCAGCCATGACATCGTGGTTGAAAACGCCTTTGTGCCCGAGCACCGCACCCACCGTACCAACGACCACAGCGACGCTGGTTGCCCCGGGCGCGAGACCAATCCGGGCTGGCTCTACAAGATTCCATTCACCCAGGTGTTCCAGCGCGCGGTCTCGACCGCCTGCATCGGCGCCACCAATGGTGCGATTGCCAGCTTCCGTCTGCGTGCGGCCAGCTTTGTCGGCAAACATGGCTCCAAGACTGCCGAGGATGTCAACGCGCAACTGGCTGTCAGCGAAGCGATGATGGCTACCGACCAGTTGCAACTGGTCCTGATGCGCAATTACCAGCGCATCGTCGACTGCGCCAGGACCGGCGAGAGGATGCCGGTCGAAGAGCGGCTGATGCAGCGCGCCCAATCGTCCCAGGTGCCGAAGATCTGTGCCGAAGCGGTCAACGAGATCATGCGCGCCTGTGCGGCTGGCGGTGTCTACAAGTCGAATCCGATCGAGCGTATCTTCCGCGACCTGCATGTGGCCCGCGGCCATATCGCCAACAACACCGACACCTACGCCCGCGCTCACGGTGGCGTGATGCTGGGCCTGCCGAATATGGACCCCTTCGTCTGAATCCGCTGTCCTTGAAGGGGAATACCTTGGATGAACAATTTGATGTGATCGTTGTCGGTTCCGGAGCCGGTGCCTTGCTGGCGGCGATCCGTGCCGCTGACGCGGGGCTCAAGCCGCTGGTGGTCGAGAAATCCGGCCTGATCGGCGGAACCTCGGCGATCTCCGGCGGCGCCATCTGGATCCCCGTCAATGACGACATGCCGGGCGCAGGCCTGAAGGACAACATCGAGCAGGCTTTTGAGTATGTAAAAACCTGTGCCAAGGGCCTGGCGAGCGACGACCGCGTGCTGGCCTATGTCGAGACGGCCAAGGTGCTGGCACGCTATTTGAGCGAGATCGGCATTCCCTACCGATGCATGCCGCATTACTCGGACTATTACCCGACCTTGCCTGGCGCCTTGCCTGGCGGTCGGACGATGGATCCGATCGACTACAACGCTGCCAAGCTCGGTGCGCAGTTGCTTGAGGATGTGCGGCCGACCAATCCCGGGCAGTTGATCTTTGGCCGGATGCAGATGAACGCTTTCGAGGCCCGCGTCATGCTGGCGCGCGAATCCCAGGCCAAGTGGATGCTGATGGGCATCATGCTGCGCTATGCCATGGATCTTCGCTGGCGCTTCAAATCCAAACGCGACCGCCGTCTGACTGGCGGGCAGGCTTTGATCGCCGGCCTTTATGCCGCGTTGCGTGAGCGCAAGATTTCGGTCTGGGTGAACTGCCCCATGCAATCGCTGGTCACCGACCCGGCGAATCCGGGTCGGGTCAGCGGGCTGATCGTGGAGCGCAATGGGCAGCCGCAGCGCCTGCTGGCAAAGCATGCAGTCGTGCTTGGGGCCGGCGGCTTCGAGCGCAACCAGGCTTTGCGCGAGCAATATCTGCCGTCTCCGACCAATTCCGACTGGACCGCCACACCGCCGCTGGGCAATACCGGCGACACGATTCTGGCAGGGGCTGCGATTGGCGCCCAACTGCACCTGATGGGCCATACCTGGGGCGCGCCGACACTGGAAGTACCCAAGGAAGAGAAGTTTCGCGCGGTCTTCGTCGAGCGCTCACTGCCGGGCTGCATGGTGGTCAACCGGCAGGGCTTGCGCTTTCTGAACGAGTCCGGGCCTTATCCCGAGTTCCAGCAGGCGATGTTTGCCGAGCACCAGAAAAATGGCGGGGCGATTCCGGCCTGGATCGTTTTCGATGCTGATTTCCGCGCCAACAATCCGCTCGGCCCGATGATGCCTGGCAGCGCCGTGCCCGACAGCAAGCTGCGCAAGAGCTGGCTGAGGACGGTCTACTGGAAGGGTGCCACGCTGGAAGAACTGGCTGGCGAGATCGGGGTCGATGCTGCCGGTCTGGTCGCCAGTGCAAAGCGCATGACCGAGTTTGCCGGCACTGGCAAAGACCTGGACTTTGACCGCGGCGGCAATTCTTTCGACCGCTATTACGGCGACCCGACCTTGAAGAACCCGAATCTGGGACCGATCGCCAAAGGGCCTTTCTATGCCATGAAGCTGTTCCCCGGCGACATCGGCACCAAGGGCGGCTTGCTGACCGATCGCGACGCGCGGGTGCTCGATGCCGCGGGCCAGCCGATCGAAGGCCTGTATTGCATCGGCAACAACAGCGCCTCGGTGATGGGTCCGGCCTATCCGGGTGCCGGTTCGACCCTGGGCCCCGCGATGACCTTCGCCTACCGGGCAATTGCTCAAATCACCGGTCAACCGATTGCGCTGGAACGCACCGATCTGCTGTCGGCATGACCAAGCTCGCATCGACAGTCACACCCATCCTGCCCGCGCTCGAAGTTGACAGCGCCGCTGATTTGGCATGGAGCGATTCGGCTGACTTGCTGGTCGTCGGCTGGGGCGGGGCAGGTGCCAGCGCCGCCATCGAGGCACGCAGTCACGGTGCCTCGACCCTGGTGATCGACCGTTTCAGCGGTGGTGGCGCAACGGCCTTGTCGGGTGGCGTGGTCTATGCCGGTGGCGGTACCGACCAGCAAAACCAGGCTGGTTGCAGCGATTCGCCAGCAGCGATGTTTGACTATCTCAAGCATGAGGTCGACGGCGTCGTGTCCGACGCCACGCTGAAATCCTTCTGCGACCAGAGTGTTGCCAACCTGCATTGGCTCGAAGCCCAGGGTGTCAGTTTCAGCGCCAGCCTGGCCAAGCAGAAGACCTCCTACCCGCCCGATGGAGTCTTTCTTTATTACTCGGGCAACGAGGTGGTGCCAGCCTTCGCCGGCGTTCACGCGCCAGCGCCACGCGGCCATCGTGCGGTCTCCAAAGGTCAGTCGGGCGCTGCCCTGTTCGCCGGTCTGCAGGCGGCCACGCTGAAAGCCGGGGCCCGCATCATGACCCAGGCTTGCGTGCGCAGGCTGGTTCGGCAACGCAGTGTCGATGACCAGCCCGGGCGAATCCTCGGCGTCGAGGTCTGGCAGTTGCCCGCAGGGGACACGCGAACCGCGCGCCATCTGGAACTTGATGGTTTGATCGCCGGTTGGCGGCTCTACCACCCAGGCAAAGCTGCCGCCGCGCGTTCCGAACAGGCCCTGATCGAGCAGGAAATTGCTACCCCGCGTTTTGTTCGTGCCAACCGCGCGGTCATCCTGTCGACCGGTGGCTATATCTACAACCCGGAGCTGATCAATACCCATGCGCCGCAATACCGCAAAGGCTGGCCGATCGGCGGGGCTGGTTGTGACGGCAGCGGCTTGCGTCTGGGGCAAAGCGTCGGCGCTGCGGCGCGCAAGCTGGACAATATTTCGGGCTGGCGTTTCATCACACCGCCTTACAGCTGGCCCAAGGGTCTGGTTGTCAATCGCAGCGGCGAACGCTTCTGCAATGAACAGGTCTATGGCGCCAAACTCGGCCATCACATGGTCGAGCAGCAGGGCGGCAAGGCCTGGCTGCTGATCGACAGCAAGCTGCGCTGGCAAGCCATCAAGGAATGCCTGTTCGGCCGTCTCTGGGCTTTCCAGTCTTTGCCTGCACTGGCGTTGATGTTCATGGGGGCTAAAAAGGCTTCAACAGTGGCAGCGCTGGCCTTGCGCATCGGTGCCGACCCGGAGAAGCTGACACACAGCGTCGAAGCGGCCAATGCAGCGGCGCGTGGTGAAGCTGAAGACCCGATGGGGAAGTCTGCCGACATGCGCCAGCAGCTGGTCAAAGCGCCTTTTTACGCGATCGACATTTCGATCGGCGAAAAACTCTTTCCGCTCGCCACGCTGACTCTAGGCGGCCTGACGGTCAACGAAGCCGACGGTCATGTCACCGACGCTCAGGGCCGTGATATTCCTGGGCTGTTTTCTGCCGGTCGTTCGGCGATCGGTCTGCCTTCATCGAGCTATATCAGCGGCTTGTCTCTGGCTGACTGCGTTTTTTCAGGCCGGCGCGCTGGGCGTGCGGCTGTCAATGAGTGAAACGGATCTGGATATGAGCGGAAATTTGATCGGCAAAGTGGCCTTGGTGACCGGCGGCGCCAGTGGTGTGGGCGAAGAAACTGCGCGGCTGTTGTGCGCCCAGGGTGCTTCGGTGGCGATCAGCGACATCAATGTGCTGGCGGGCGAACAACTTGCTGCCGAACTCGGCCAGCAAGCGATCTTCATCCGCCACGATGTGACCGATGAGCAGGATTGGGCGGCGGTTATGGCCGCTGTCACCTCGCGCTTTGGCAAGCTCGACATCCTGGTCAACAACGCCGGCATCCTGATGCCAGGAACGATCGAGTCGGCCAAGCTGGCCCAGTTCCAGCGCCTGATGCAGGTCAACGCTGAATCCTGCTTTCTCGGCTGCCAGCATGGCGTGGCGGCGATGAAGGAAAAAGGTGGATCGATCATCAATATGGCGTCGATCGCTTCCTGGTTGCCGATGGATGACTATCTGGCCTATAGCGCGAGCAAGGCCGCCGTGGCTGCGATCAGCCGGAACAGCGCTTTGCATTGCCGCAAGAAAGGCTATCCGGTGCGCATCAATTCGGTTCATCCCGACGGCATTTACACGCCGATGATGAAGGCCGCGCTGCCTGCCGGCGTGACAGCCGAGATGGTGCTGCACAACGCGCAAACCAATCCGTCCGGCCGGGCTTATCTGCCCGAGCGCATTGCCCAGTTGATCTTGTTCCTGGCCTCGGACGCGTCGAGCGTGATCAGCGGCTCCGAACTCCACGCCGACAACGCCGTGATGGGCATGGGCCTTTGAGCGTGACAGCGATTGCCGAGACAGGCAGCCGCTATCGCAGGTTGCGCGTGACTGCCGTGATCGAGGAAACTCATGATGCGAAGTCTTTCGTGTTCGAGGTGCCGCAGGATCAGGCCGAGGCTTTCCGCTACCGTCCGGGTCAGTTTCTGACCTTGCGCTTGCCGGTGGCGGGGCGGCATCTGCCGCGCTGCTACTCGATGTCGAGCGCGCCAGGGCTCGATGCAGCGCCCCGGGTCACGGTCAAGCGGGTGGATGGCGGGCGCGGATCGAACTGGTTGTGCGACCAGATCAAGGTGGGCGACAGCCTCGAATTGCTGCCACCCGCCGGGCAGTTCACACCGCAAAGCTTGAATGGCGATTTCATGCTGTTCGCCGGTGGCAGCGGCATCACGCCCGTCTATTCGATCCTGCGCTCGGTGCTGGAAGCCGGCAGCGGTCGGGTCCTGCTGTTCTATGCCAACCGGGATCAGCGTTCGGTCATCTTTGCCGAGCCACTGGATCAACTACTGAGCCAATATCCGCAGCGTTTACAGGTCATTCATTGGCTTGATTCGGTGCAGGGCATTCCTTCTCAGACGCAATTGACCGAGGCCGCCAAGGGTTGGAGTTCGGCTCAGGCCTTCATCTGCGGACCAGGCCCCTTCATGCAGGCCTGCGAAGCCGCGCTGGCGATGTTGGGCATGACCAGCGACATGATTCATGTCGAACGCTTTGCCTCCTTGCCGGATGAGGAAGACCAAGCGCCAAGCGCAGCGGTGCAGGCTGTCGTCGATTCGGCCCAGGTCGAAATCCATTACCTGGGCCAGGTCCTGCAACTTGAATGCGGTGGCAATGAATCGGTGCTTGACGCAGCGCTGCGCCAGAAAATCGAACTGCCTTATTCCTGCATGGCCGGCATGTGCGCAGCCTGCATGTGCCAGCTTCAATCGGGCACGGTGCAGATGCGCGGCAACGATGTGCTCGACGAGAAAGACTTGAGTCGGGGCTGGATCCTGGCCTGTCAGGCAGTCCCCACCAGCCAACGCTTGACCCTGAAATTCGCCGAATGAATCCCAGCCTTCCACAGACCTTGCCGCAGGTCATCCGCCTGGCCGCCCAAACCCATCCAATGCGCCGGGCGATCGTCGACGGCTCTGTCGTCATCAGCTATGCCGATCTGGCCGACAAGGCTGAACAGGTTGCGCGCGGCTTGCTGGCCCTGGGTGTTCAAGCGGGAGACCGGGTTGCGATCTGGGCGCCGAACCAGTTCGAATGGATTCTGGCCGCCTGCGGCATCCATATGGCCGGCGCGGTGCTGGTGCCCTTGAATACAAGAATGAAAGGTGCCGAGGCGGCCGATATATTGGCGCGCAGCAAGGCCTCATTGCTGTTTTGCGTCGGTGATTTCCTCGGCCAATACACGCCCGCCCAACTCGACGGCCAGCGCCCGGCGACGCTGCAGCAGCTGGTGGTGCTCGGTGCAGGTCAGACTCGCAGCGGCGAGACCCCTTGGGCGGAATTTCTGCAGCAGGGTGATTCGGTGCCCAGCCAAGCCGTGCATGAACGGGAGGCCGCTTTAGGCTACGACAGCCTGGCCGACTTGATGTTTACCTCGGGCACGACCGGGCGCCCCAAAGGCGTGATGGCTGCGCATGGCCCGACGATCCAGGCCTTCAGCGTCTGGTCGGCCTGCGTCGGTCTGGGTGCCGGCGATCACTATTTGATCGTCAACCCGTTTTTCCATACCTTCGGTTACAAGGCCGGTTGGGTGGCTGCCTTCCTCAGCGGCGCCACGGTCTTTCCGCAGCAGTTGTTCGAAGCCGGGCAGATGCTGCAGCGGATCGCCACCGACCGCATCAGTTTTCTGCCCGGCCCGCCAACCCTGTTCTTGACCATGCTGGCCCATCCGCAGTTGCAGGATTTCGATCTGAGCTCGCTGCACGCCGCAGTCACCGGGGCGGCCAGCGTGCCGCCGATCCTGATCCAGCGCATGCGTGAGGAATTGGGCATCCAGCTGGTCACCACCGCCTATGGACTGACCGAATGCGGCGGTTGCGCGACTTTGTGCGAGCCCAGCGACAGCGCCGAGACCGTTGCCAACACCTGCGGACATGCCTTGCCAGGCACCGAATTGCGGGTGGCCGATGCCCAGGGCAATGCCATGCCGACCGGCGAAGCAGGTGAAGTGCAACTGCGTGGCTACCATGTGATGAAGGGCTATTTCGAGGACGAAGCCGGCACCCGCGAAGCCATTGATGCCGAGGGCTGGCTGCATACCGGCGATGTCGGCGTGCTCGACGAACGCGGTTATCTGCGCATCACCGATCGGCTCAAGGATATGTTCATCAACGGTGGCTTCAATTGCTACCCGGCAGAAATCGAACGCCTGATGGCGCCCCATCCGGCGATAGCGCTGGCCGCGGTGATCGGCATTGCCGATGAGCGTCTGGGCGAGGTCGGTTGTGCCTATGTGGTGCTGCGCAGCGGCAGTCAGCTCGATGCGGCCGAATTGATCGCCTGGTGTCGATTGAATATGGCCAATTACAAGGTGCCGCGCAAGGTGTTCTTCGTCGACGCCTTGCCGGTCAATGCAGCCAACAAGGTCGACAAGAAAATATTGCGCGCCCAGTTCATGCAGAACAGCGCCCCAGTTTGAGAAAGAAGAACAAGACATGAACAAGATCGTCATCACCGGTTCTCAATCAGGCATGGGCCTGGCATTGCGTGAGCACCTGAGCGCCCAGGGCGCCAGCATCATCGGCATCGATCTGCCCGGCAAGGGCGCCGAAGTCGAGGCTGACCTGTCGAACCGGGCCGGCCGGGCTGCAGCCGTGGCGCAGACGCTCGAACTTTGTGGCGGACAGCTCAATGGCGTGGTGGCCAACGCCGGCGTCGACCTGCCGGGCAATCTGCCCTTGATGCTGGAGCTCAACTATCTCGGCGCGATCGAATTACTGCAAGGCTTGCGCCCGGCGCTAGCCCTTGCCGGCCGCTCCGGCGCTGCCGCAACGGTGTCAGATTCGGTGGCGATCTCGCCCGGCATCCCCGAAGCGCTGGTCGAGCAGTTGCTGACTCGCGGCCAGGACGCTTTGACGACGGTGACGATGGCGCTCGCATCGAACCCGAATCTGGGTTACCAGGTCAGCAAGATGGCGCTGGCGCGCTGGATCCGGCGCAATGCGGCAAGCGCCGAATGGGCCGGTGCCGGCATCACCTTGAACGGCGTTGCCCCCGGACCGGTGATGACACCGTTGCTGGCCCATGACCTGCTGGATCCGCAAAAGGGCCCGATGATCCGGGCCTTGCCGCAGCCCTTGGGTGAGTTCACCACGCCGCAAGCGGTGGCCGAGTTGTATGAATTCCTGCTCAGCCCCAAGGCCAGATATATCGTCGGCCAGATCATCATGATCGACGGCGGTATCGAAGCCGCCTGGCGCAGTGACGACTGGCCTTGTGCCTGGCAGATTGGCCGGGAGGAATTCATCGGGCGCTATTTCTCCCGCAAAGCTTCAGCCTGATGACCAGGCCGGTCGCGATGGTCACCGGTGCCAGTCGCGGCATCGGCCGGGCCACCGCAATGGCCTTTGCCAAGGGCGGCTTCGATCTGGTGATCACAGCCCGCGCTGAAAACCGCAAGCGTGACGGAGAACTCACCGATGCCTTGGGTCAGCCGCTCGCCGGCAGCCTGGCGGATACCGAAACCGCTTTGTTGCACTTGGGCGCCAAGGTCCTCGCGCTGCCGATGGACCTGCTGGACAGCACCTCGATTGATCTGGCGGCCGCCCAGGCGCTAGCGCATTTTGGCCGGGTTGATGTGCTCGTCAACAACGCGATCTACCAGGGAATCGACATCAACGCCAGCCTGGCCGATCTGAGGCCGGACACCTTGCTGCGGGTCTGGCAAGCCTATCTGCAAGCGCCCTTGCAGCTAACCCTTTTGCTGCTACCCGCGATGCTGGCGGCAGGCAAGGGCAGCATCATCAATGTCAGCAGCGGCGCCGGCGAAAGCGACCCGCCATTGCCAGCCGGCCAGGGAGGCTGGGGCTTTGCCTATGGTGCCGGCAAGGCGGCCTTGTCGCGCTTGGCCGGTGTGATTGCGGCTGAATATGGCCGGCAGGGCATCTTCGCTTACACCGTCAATCCCGGCATCGTCAACACCGAGGCCTTGCGGGCGTCGATCGGCGAGGACGGCGAACTGGCGCGCCGCTATGGCGCAACCCCGCCCGAATTGCCTGCAGCGGTGCTGCTCTGGCTGGCAACCTCGGAGCTGGCACCGAAGTTCCAGCGTCAGACCGTCCAGGCTCAGCGCTTGGCCAAAGCGCAGGGCCTAGTCCCTTTTCCAGTCCTCCAGCAGGCCTAGGCTCAGTCGCGGAACTGTTTGAGATAGACGATCAGGTCGGCGCGCTCCTGCGCGCTGCGCACCGGGGGCGAGACCATGCTGCTGCCTTTGAGGAACACACCAGGATTGGCCAGCCAGAAGTCCAGCAGTTCCGGCGTCCAGACCAGCTCTGAGGTCTGCATGACCTTGGAGTAGTAGGCGAAGTCCGTGCTGCCGGCCTTGCGGCCGAAGAGCTTGAACAGGCTGGGGCCGTTGTGATGGCCGACGTAGCTTTCCGGATAGTGGCAGGTGCGGCAGGCGGCGAAGGCCAGGCGGCCGCGCTCCACATCGCCGGCCGGCATTGGGGCCTGAACCGGATTCTGCGCTTGAGCCAGGCCGGCCAGCATTGCCAGGACCAGACCGGGCAGCGAGAAGCGGGATGTCTTCATCGATGGATCTCCTCAGACCTTGCGCCGCGCGGCGTGGGTGGCGGCACGGCGGCCAAAGAAACAGCCATCGCCGATGGACAGGCCGCTGGCGTAATAGGGCGCCACCGGCAGCCCGGCCGAGCAGCGTCCGGCGGCGTACAAGCCCGGTATCGCCTCGCCCCAGGCATTGATGACTTCGCCGTCCACTGTGGTGTCCAGGCCACCGAAGGTCTGGGTCGCGTAGAAGGCTTTTTCAGGGCTCAGGTCATAGGCCGTGAACGGCGGCTTCAGCAGCGGCGCCAGGTACTCGGCCTGTTTGCCGAAGAGTGGGTCGCGCCCTTGCGCCGCGTGGCTGTTGTAGTAGGCCACCGTCTGCTCCAGCATGCCTTCGGGCAGATTCAGTTGCCGCGCCAACCCGCTCAGGCTTTCGTCACGTGCCTGCACCACAACGCGGTAGTCGGTGGCGGAATAGTCGCAATCGGCATCGACGATCAGGCTGCCGCGGCCGGCCTGTCGGTACAGCATCTCGTGACCGATCACGCCGTAATAGCTGTCTTCAGCAATGCAGCGCTGGCCCTTCTCGTTCACCACCACGCCCTTGAGTACGGACTCCGGCGGATACAGCGGCAGCACGGCAAAGCCATGGTCCATCCTCAGGGTGCGGCCGCCGGCGGCCATGCCCATGAGGATGCCTATGCCCTGGTGGCCGGCGTGACCCCAGCGCGGTCGGCAGCGATTCAGCTCAGGGGCAAACAGGGCCAACATCTCGTCGTTGTGGATGAAGCCGCCGGCCGCCAGCACCACGCCGCGGCGAGCACGGATGTGGCGCATCCGCCCGGCCTGGCTGACCCTGAGTCCGGCAACGCTGCCGTCGGACTCCAGCACCAGTTGCCGAACTTCGACCTCGGTGCGAATCTGCACGCCGAGTTGGCGTGCCGAAGCCGTCAGGACGCGCATCAGCTCGCGCCCGCCGGTCTGGTTTTCGGCCGGCGGCACATGGCCGCGCGGCGCCGGTCTGGCCAGAGTGCGAAAGGGCGCGTTCTTTTCGCCGCCGCAGTAGTAGAGCGACGCGGCCTTCTGGGAGAGCTCCTTTTCGGCGGAGAACTGCTGGGCATAGCGGACGCCGTTGTCCACCAGCCAGTCGAACAGGGCGAGGCTGCCTTCGCAATATTGCGCAATCTTCTCCTTGGGCGCGTGCAGGCCGCTGGCCGCCAGCATGAAGTCGCGCATGGCCTCCACGCTGTCCTCGAAGCCCAGCGCCTTCTGCAAGGGCGTGCCGCCGCCGAGATAGCAGACGCCGCCAGACAGGGCCGATGAGCCGCCCAACACATGGAATTTCTCCAGCACCAGCGCACGTTGCCCCTGGCGACGGGCCTCGATGGCGGCAGCGATGCCGCCGATGCCCGAACCCATGATCAGCAGATCGGTCTCTTCGTCCCACTGCTTGATGTCCTGGCGCCGCAGCGCGGCCGTGGCTGCGGAACTGCTGAGACTGCTGCCGGCGGCCAGCAGGCCAGCACCGGCCTGCAAAAAGCGGCGGCGCTTGCCGACCTCGGTCGATAGGGGCGCGGCTGTGTCCGGCGTGGGCTTGCTATCCAGGCTCATGGGCGGTCTCCTGCCATCGTGATGTTTCGGTACTTGTCGCCGGCCATTCTGAAGCACCTGCGCGCTTACCGATGTTTGAATCACGGATAGGAAATTCAACCGTCGCCGGCGAGTATCCCGGCCATGCAACGGTTGCCCATCCAGACTTTCCCTTGGGAAGGCCAGCATTTCATGACCCAGGCGTCCGGCGCTTCAAAGGCAGGCTATTGCGACTGCCTGCGGCTTGAAACGGCCCCGGTTTGAGTTGGCAATTCCTGGCTGCGGCGGCAGTTTGGCGCGAATCAGTTTTCACCCCGCAATTTTTAGTCTCATCGGACGATGCTTTGCGACTGGGGCGGGCCGAATACTCACCCCGTAACCCGAAGACTGGAGTTTTCCCATGCTGAATACCAGGTCTTGTGCAGCCGCGCAGGGACTCAACTGATCGCCGGTGCCTTGACCTGGCCGAAGGTGGAGAATTGCCACGATCAACGGAGCTTGCCCAAGGCTGAACAAATTGACGAATTTCTACGCTTTCAACGGTGATGCCGACGGCCTCTGCGCCTTGCAGCAATTGCGTCTGGCCGATGCTGCGCCGGCTGAACTGATCACCGGCGTCAAACGCGACATCGAGTTGCTGCAGCGCGTGCCGGCCAGAGCCGGAGACTGTGTCACCGTGCTCGATGTGTCGCTGGACAGCAACCGTGCCGGTCTGATGTCCTTGCTCGAAGCCGGGGCCCGGGTTCGCTATTTCGACCATCATCATGCCGGCGCGATCCCTGAGCATGCTTTGCTCGAAGCCCATATCAATCTCTCGCCCGAGGTCTGCACCAGTTTGCTGGTCGACGACTGGCTGGGCGGCAGTTACCGCGCCTGGGCCGCAGTTGCCGCCTTCGGGGATAGTCTGCCCAAGCAAGGCCAGCGTCTGGCGGCATCGCTGGGTCTGTCGCTCGAACAGTCAGCCATTCTCGAGCGCCTCGGTGTCACGCTGAACTACAACGCCTATGGCGAGTCGGTCGCCGATCTGTACTTTGACCCCGCCGAACTGGCCGCGCGGATGCTGCCCTTTCAAAGCCCGTTCGACTTCGTGGCTGCGTCGCCCGATTTCGCGAGACTGTGGGATGGCTATCAGTCCGACATGGCGCTTGCCCGCAGCTTGCCGCCTTATCGCCAGCATCAAGGGGCCATGCTGATGATCTTGCCCGATGCAGCCTGGGCCAGGCGGGTGATCGGTGTGCTGGCCAATGAGCTGATGCATCGCTTGCCGGAAAGCGCTGTGGCGATCCTGTCGCCGCGCACCAATGGCTATCTGGTCAGCGTCAGAGTTCCCAAGCATGCCGCCACCGGTGCGGATGAGTTCTGCCGCCGGTTTGCCAGCGGTGGCGGTCGGCGCGGCGCTGCGGGCATCAACCTGCTGCCCAGCGCCGATGTCGATCTGTTGGCAGAGCGCTTCCTGGCTGCATTCGCCCGCGACTGAGCGAGCCATGCTGCGGACTCAAACGGCCGGCCCATCCAGCAAACCGCTTTCCAGCAGATGCTGGTAGATCCGTTCGGCCGCTGCCTCGATCGTGCAGGCATCGGTGTTGAGATGGATCTCGGGGTTTTCGGGTTTCTCGTAGGGTGAATCTATGCCGGTGAAGTTCTTCAGCAAGCCGCTGCGGGCTTTCTTGTACAGACCTTTCGGGTCCCGGCTCTCGGCCACCGCCAGCGGCAGGTCGACAAAGACCTCGATGAACTCGCCTTGGGCCATCAGGTCCCGCGCCATCTGGCGCTCGGCCCGGAACGGCGAGATGAAGGCCGTCAGCACGATGATGCCGGCATCGACCATCAATTTCGCGACTTCGGCGACGCGTCGGATGTTCTCCACACGGTCGGTCGCGGTGAAGCCGAGGTCCTTGTTGAGTCCATGCCTGAGGTTGTCGCCGTCGAGCAGATAGGTCCGCTTGCCGGCTGCATGCAGCCGCTTTTCGAGCAGATTGGCCACGGTGGACTTGCCCGCACCCGAGAGCCCGGTGAACCAGATCACGGCGCTACCATGGCTGTTCATCGCCCTGCGCGCAGTCTTGTCGACTTCAAGCGCTTGCCAGTGGATGTTGTCGGCCCGGCGCAGCGCGAAGTGCAGCATGCCGGCTGCGATGGTGCTGTTCGAGCGTCGGTCGATCAGGATGAAACCGCCGGTATCGCGGTTCTCCTGGTAAGAATCGAAAGCGATCGCACGGTCAAGTTCGAGTCCGACGACACCGATCTCGTTGAGTTCCAGCTTCGTGCCGGCCATATGTTCGAGCGTGTTGACGTTGACCTTGTACTTCAGCGGCATCACCGTGGCGGTGACCGTCTTGGTGCCGATCTTCATCAGATAGTTGCGGCCGGGCAGCATCGGCTCATCACTCATCCAGACAATCGTCGCCTCGAACTGGTCGGCCGATGGAGCAGGCGCCTCGATGCGGGCAATGACATCGCCACGCGAGATGTCGACTTCATCGGTCAGCGTTAACGTCACCGATTGGTTGGCAACGGCCTGCTCGAGGTCGCCGTCGGCGCTGACGATGCGTGCGACGGTCGACTCGCGGCCTGAGGGCGAAACCCGGATGCGCTCACCCGGCTTGATCGATCCGGAAGCAATCGTGCCGGCAAAGCCGCGAAAGTCCAGATTGGGGCGATTCACCCATTGCACCGGCATGCGAAAAGCCAGGCCTTGCAGCCGCTGCTCGTCGATTTCCACCGTTTCCAGGTGCTGCATCAAGGTCGGTCCGCTGTACCAGGGCGTGTTGATGCTCTGGTCGACGATGTTGTCTCCCTTGACCCCGGAAATCGGCATCACGGTGATCTTTTCTATGCCGATCTTGCTGGCGAATTCGAGGTATTCGCTGCGGATGCGTTCGAAGACGTCCTGTGAGTAGTCGACCAGATCCATCTTGTTGATCGCCAGCACCAGATGGCGCACACCGATCAAGGACACCAGATAACTATGCCGGCGGGTCTGCACCAGCATGCCCTTGCGCGCATCGATCAGGATGATCGCAAGGTCAGCCGTCGAAGCACCGGTGACCATATTGCGGGTGTACTGTTCATGCCCCGGCGTATCGGCAACGATGTATTTGCGCCGGTCGGTCGAGAAATAGCGGTAGGCCACGTCGATCGTGATGCCCTGTTCGCGCTCGGCAGCCAGGCCGTCCATCAGCAGCGCGTAGTCAATCTCTTCGCCGCGGGTGCCGAGTTTTTTCGAATCAGCTTCCAGCGCTGCGAGTTGGTCCTCGAACAGCATCTTCGATTCGAACAGCAAGCGGCCGATCAGCGTGCTCTTGCCGTCATCGACCGAGCCGCAGGTGATAAAACGAAGCAGGCTCTTGGTCTGATGCTGCTGCAGGTAGCGATCGATGTCGCTTGCGATCAGGTCTGAAACATGTGCCATCTCAGAAGTACCCCTCTTGCTTCTTCTTCTCCATCGACGCCGCGCTGTCGTGATCGATCATTCGTCCCTGGCGCTCCGAGGTCGTCGTCAGCAGCATTTCCTGGATGACCTGCGGCAAGGTTGTCGCGTTCGACAAGACGGCGCCGGTCAGCGGGTAGCAGCCCAGAGTGCGAAAGCGCACCTTTTTCATCATCGGCGTTTCGCCAGGTCGCAGTGGCATGCGCTCATCGTCGACCATCACCAGCATGCCGTCCCGGTCGACCACGGGCCGCAATGCGGCGAAATAGAGCGGCACGATGGGGATGTTTTCCAGCTGGATATATTGCCAGATGTCGAGTTCGGTCCAGTTGGAAATCGGAAATGCGCGGATGCTTTCGCCCTTGTTCTTGCGGGCGTTGTACAAACGCCAGAGCTCGGGCCGCTGGTTTTTCGGGTCCCAGTGATGTTGTGCAGTGCGGAAAGAAAAGATACGTTCCTTGGCGCGTGACTTTTCCTCGTCGCGGCGGGCGCCTCCAAACGCTGCATCAAAGCCATATTTGTCCAGCGCCTGTTTCAAACCCTGGGTCTTCCACATGTCCGTATGCAACTGCGAACCATGTTCGAAGGGGTTGATGCCCAGCGCCTCGGCTTCGGGGTTGCGGTGGATCAGCAAGTCCATGCCCATCTCGCTGGCCATGCGGTCGCGCAGGGCGTACATGTCACGAAATTTCCAGGTGGTGTCTACATGCAGCAGCGGGAAGGGCGGTGGAGCGGGATAAAACGCCTTTCTTGCCAGGTGCAGCATCGTGGCCGAATCCTTGCCGACCGAATACAGCATGACCGGGTTTTCGCATTCAGCGACAACCTCGCGCATGATGTGAATGCTCTCGGCCTCGAGCCGCTGTAGATGGGTCAGGGTCTTCATGAATATTGCGCAGAAGTTGGAAGTTGATCGCTCAGGCGGGATCGTACTTCAAGCAATTCTGCGCAATTGAATGCGCGCGCGCTTTGCTCAGAGATTTTCGATGTCATCCGGGCCGAAGAAGGCCCTCATGCTGATGATCAAGCCCTGCGGGTTGAACTGCATCACGTCGATGACCTGGATCTTCATGGGGCCAATCCTGACCGTGAAGGCGATCGCGGCGCTGTCGCCATGCGAGCCGCGCGCCGGGCAATCCAGGCTCAGCTTGGCGCCGGTGCTGATCGCGTAGACATAAAACTCATGAATCTGCACGCGCCCCTGTTTGAGCGGGCTGCCGACCGGATCCTCGACCGTGGCGTCCTCGGCATAAAGGGCTGCAATCGCCTCGGCATCGCCCTGGTTGAATAACTCGACATAGCGGTTCAGCGCGGCCTTCATGCTCTGGCTGGTGATCATCGGTGTCTCCCTGTGGCGGCTTGCACAGGATCGATTGGGCCCGCCGTGCAGGCGGTAATCATCGTCCGCTTGGACGATGATGGCGGATCCGGCCCTGACTAAGCTGGGTTAAGAATGCTGCGCCCCTTGGTGCGGCCGCAAAGGAGCTCAAGCATGAGACTGAAAGACAAGATCGCCGTCATTACCGGTGCCGGACAAGGCATGGGCCGGGCCATGGCCAGAATGTTCGCTGCCGAAGGCGCCACCGTGGTGGCAGTCGACGTCAATCTGGCCGCCGCCGAGGAAACCATGGCCGGCCTTGCTGGCGCCGCTTACAAGGTCAATATCGGCGACAGCGCTGAAGTCAATGCCCTGTTCGAGACCTTGCTGGCGAGTTATGGCCGGGTCGATGTGCTGGTCAACAATGCCGGCGTCGGTTCGGTCGACGCTTTTGCCGACATCAGCGACGAAACCTGGACGCGCGTCATCGGGGTCAATCTGACCGGCGCTTTCTATTGCGCCCGGGCGGCTGTGCGAGCGATGCAGAAGGTCGGCAACAAGGGCAGCATCATCAATGTGGCCAGCACTGCGGCGGCCAGCGGCGATGGTCCGGCCCATTACTGCGCCTCCAAGGCCGCCTTGATGGGCTTGACCCGCAGCATGGCCAAGGAACTCGCCAGCCATGGCATCCGCGTCAATACCTTGGTGCCGGGGCCGACGAATACGCCGATGATGGCCGGCATTCCCCAGGAATGGGCCGATGCGATCATCAAGGGCGTGCCGATGGGCCGCATGGCCGAGCCCGAGGACATCGCGCGCGGCGCACTTTTCCTGGCCAGCGGCGATGCCGGCTTTGTCACCGGCCAGAATCTGGCGGTCAACGGCGGCAGTGCCTTTCTTTGAGTCTGGAGTAACGAGCATGAGTACATCAATGCAGGGCAAGGTGGCTTTCATTTCAGGTGGCGGCAGCGGCATCGGCGCGGCCACCGCGATTCGCCTGGCCAGAGAAGGCGCCAGCGTGGTGATCTGTGGGCGCCGCAAGGAACCGCTCGACGAAGTTGTCGCGCAGATCCACGCAGCCGGCGGCAAGGCTTGGGCGGTGCAGGCCGATGTCGGCATTGAAGCCGACTATGTCGCAGCGATCGAAGCTGCGGCAGCCCAGCATGGCCGGCTCGATGTGCTGGTCAATAACGCCATGGCCTACACCTGGGGCGCATTGACCCAGACTTCGACGGCCGATTGGCATGCGAATTTCACCACCTCGGTCGACGGCACCTTCTGGGGCACACGCACTGCGATGAAGCTGATGCAGGCGCAAGGCGGAGGCGGCTCGATCATCAACCTGTCGTCGATCTGCGGGACGGTCGGCACGGCCTGGATGGCGGGCTATTCAGCCGCAAAAGCCGCGATCATCAACTTCTCGCGCGCGGCAGCTGCTGAAGGCGCGGCCGCGGGAATCCGGGTCAATGTGGTCGTGCCGGCCGTCGTCGATACGCCGGCCACCGCCGGCATGTTGGCCGATGCAGCCAGCCGCCAGAACACCGAGAAGCTGATCCCGATGGGCCGGGTCGGCCGCCCGGATGAGCTGGCCAGCGCCATCCTCTTCCTGGCCAGCGACGAGGCCAGCTACATCACCGGTGTGGCCCTGCCGGTCGATGGCGGCCGGTCGGCCGTGCTGGTGACGGCGCTGTGAGCAACGGGGCCCGATCGCTCGAGCAAAGGATTGACCGGCTCGAGTCGATCGACGCGATCCGGCAGTTGGCTGGCAAATATTCGCTCTCGCTGGACATGCGCGATATGGATGCCCATGTAAACCTGTTCGCACCCGACATCCGCGTCGGCCGCGACAAGGTCGGTCGCGCCCATTTCAAGCAATGGCAGACCGAGACGCTGCGTGACCAGTTCACCGGCACTTCGCATCATCTGGGCCAGCACATCATCGAGTTCAAGGATGCTGACCATGCCACCGGCGTCGTTTACTCGAAGAACGAACATGAATGCGGCGCCGAATGGGTCATCATGCAGATGCTCTATTGGGATGACTATGAACGCATAGCCGGCTGCTGGTATTTCCGCCGCCGCCTGCCTTGCTACTGGTACGCGACCGACCTGAACAAGCCGCCGATCGGCGACATGAAAATGCGCTGGCCGGGCCGCCAGCCGGCCTGGGGGACTTTCCACGATCTGTTCCCCAGCTGGAAGGAGTTCTGGGTCGACCGGCCCGACAAGGACCAGTTGCCTGAAGTCGCTGCACCTGCGCCCGTGGAACAATTCCTGCAAACCATCAGGCGCGGAACCCCGACGCCAAAACTGCGAGTGCGCTGAATGCCAAGCTTGTCTGATTCCTTGTCTGAGCCCTTGTTCGATCCCTTGTTCGACCGTCTTCAACTCGGTGAACTGCGCCTGAGCAACCGCATCGTGATGGCGCCGATGACACGCAACCGCGCTGATGCTGCCGGGCTGGCCACCGACTGCATGGTCGACTATTACAGCCAGCGCGCCGATGCCGGCCTGATCGTGGCCGAAGGCACCTGGCCGAGTGCCACCGGCCAGTCCTATTGCCGCCAACCCGGCATCGCCAATGCCGCGCAGATCAGCGCCTGGAAGCGTGTCACTGATGCCGTCCATGGCCGCGGCGGTTTGATCGTGCTGCAGATCATGCATGGTGGTCGCATCGGCAGCCGGCATATCAAGGGTCCCGGCGTGAGGACGGTGGCGCCCAGCGCTTTGCAGGCTGCCGGCGAGGTGTTTACCGATGCCGCTGGCATGCAGCCTTTTGACATGCCGGTTGCCTTGAGCCTTGACGAGATCCAGGAAGTGATCGACGAGCATCGCCAGGCCGCGCTGAATGCGCGAGCCGCAGGCTTTGACGGGGTCGAACTGCATGGCACCAGCGGCTATCTGCCCAAGGCCTTTCTCAGCTCGGGGACCAATCAGCGCGACGATCTCTATGGGGGTTCGGTGGCGAACCGGGTGCGCTTCTCGATGGAATGCCTGCAGGTGATGGCTGCGGCAATCGGCCCGGGCCGGGTCGGCCTGCGGCTCAATCCGGGCAACAGCTTCAATGATTGTTTCGATGAGGATTCGGCCGCCAGCCATACCGAGCTGATCAGACAGGCGAACTCGCTCGACCTGGCTTATCTGCACCTGATGCGAGCCCCAACCCCCGACATCGATGCCTTTGCGCTCGGTGCCGAGCATTTCAAGGGGCGCTTGATCCTCAACGATGGCTTCGGTCCCGAGAATGCGCGCCAGGCCTTGCTCGACTGGCCGCAGGCCGCCTTGTCATTTGCGCGCCATTTCGTTGCCAACCCGGACCTGGTCTGGCGTTTACGGCAGGGCCTGCCCTTGACCCGCTTCGATCGCAAGACCCTCTATACCGCCGGCCCGGCGGGCTATAGCGACTACCCAGCAGCTTGAGTTGGCATTGCCTTGCGCTGCGATGGCAGTGCAGCAGTAAGCAGTTGTCAGTCTGCAATTCTTAGTCTCATCGGACGATGTTTGCTCATGGGGCGAGCCGAATAATCAGGGCATATCCCCAAAGATTGGAGTTTCCCCATGCTGAATATCCGTGGACTGGCTTATATCGTTGCTGAAACCACTGACCTGAAGCGCTGGTCTGACTATGCCCGCAACGTGCTGGGCATGATGGTGTCGGACAGCCCTGATGGCGGCCTGCATGTGAAGATGGACGAGCGCCAGTTCCGCATTTCGGTGCAGTCAGGCAGTCGCAATGGCTATGTCGCCAGCGCCTGGGAGTTGCTCGACCGTGACGCTTTCCAGTCGGCCCTGGGCCATCTGTCAGACAAGGGCGTGGCCTACGAATTGGGCGATCAGGCTTTATGTGCCAAGCGCTGCGTGCAGCAATTGGCTGCGATCGTCGATCCGTCGGGCAACCGGCATGAACTGGTCTGGGGCTTCAAATCCGACTTCCAGCATTTCGCCTCGCCGACTGGCGTTTCGGGTTTCATCACCGGCGATCTGGGCCTGGGACATACGGTCTTGCCCGCACCGAATTTCGAAGCCACGGTGGCCTTCGTCAAGGATGTGATGGGCTTTGGCCTGTCGGATCTGTTCAATTTCAAGCCGGGCGGCGATGCCGGGCCGGTGCTGCCGATCCATTTCTTCCATTGCGCCAATGCCCGGCATCACAGCCTGGCATTGGCCGGTTTCCCGGTTGAAAGCGGCTGCGTGCATGTGATGGTTGAAGTCGAATCGATGCCTGAAGTCGGCCGGGCAATGGATCGGCGCGCTGCTGACGGCGCCAAGCTGACGGCGACCTTGGGCCAGCACACAAACGACAAGATGACTTCCTTCTACATGCAGTCGCCCTCGGGCTTTGATGTCGAGTTTGGTTATGGCGGTGCGGTCTGCGATTGGCAGGAACATATCGTCCATGAGTTCACCCGCGTGAGCTTGTGGGGTCATGATTTTTCGGTGGGCCAACAGGGCTGAGACGGATGGCGAACAAGATCATGAGCGCGGCGCAAGTCGTCGCGCAGTTGAGCGATGGCATGACCATCGGCATCGGTGGCTGGGGACCGAGGCGCAAACCGATGGCGCTGGTGCGCGAGATCCTGCGCTCCCCCTTGAAGGACCTCACCATCGTCGCCTATGGCGGCGCCGATGTCGGCATGCTTTGCGCCGCAGGCAAGGTCAGGAAACTGGTGTTCGCCTTCGTCTCGCTCGACTTCATTCCGCTCGAGCCCTATTTCCGGCTGGCGCGTCAAAGTGGCGCGCTGGAAGTGATGGAAATCGATGAGGGCATGTTCATGCTGGGGCTCAAGGCTGCCGGCATGCGCGTGCCCTATATCCCGACCCGGGTCGGCCTCGGCACCGATGTCCTGACCCACAACCCGTCCCTGAAACTGGTCAGCTCGCCCTATGACGACCGCGATTGGGTGGCGATGCCGGCATTGCCGCTCGACGCCGCGCTGCTGCATGTCGACCGGGCCGATGCGCGTGGCGTCTGCCAAATCAAGGGCCCCGATCTGTACATGGACGACTTGTTTGCCCGCGCCGCGAAGAAGACCTTCGTCAGCTGCGACGAGTTGGTGCCGACTGCCACATTTGAATCTGGCGAAGAGTCGCGCTATGTGCATTGGGAGCGCGCGCATACGACCGGGGTGGTGCACCTGCCTTGCGGCGCCCACCCGAGCAGTTGCGCGCCGCTGTACGGATTCGATGTCAAGCATTTCAAGGAATATGTGGCCAGCGCCAAGCAGGAGGGCGGCTGGGCGGCTTATGTCGAGCGCTATGTCAATTGCAGCGAGGCCGAATATCTGGCCCGCGTCGGCGGTGAAGCTGCCGTGCGCAGCCTGCCGCTGCCGACCTTTTGAAAGATTGACATGACTGAAGAAACCACCCAAGTCGACACCCACCTGGTCGACCTCGTCATCTGCGCCGCGGCTCAGGCCTGGCAGCATGACGGCGAAGTCCTCGCCACCGGCATCGGCATCGTGCCGCGTCTGGCGGCTTCGCTATGCATGAGCAGCTCGAACCCCGATCTGATGATGACCGATTCGGAGGCCTGGCTGGTCAGCGAACCGGTGCCGATCGGCCCGCGTACCGGACCCCTGGCCGGCTACCAGCCCAAACGCGAGACCTGGATGGGTTTTGCGCGGATTTTTGACAATGTCTGGAGCGGCAAGCGCCATGCGATGGTCGGACCGACCCAGATCGACCGCTTCGGCCAGGCCAATATCTCGATGATCGGCAGCGACCATGCCAAGCCGAAGTCGATGATGCTTGGCGTGCGCGGTTTCCCCGGCAATTCGATCAATCATGCGAACAGCTTCTTTGTTCCCAACCACAGCACCAAGGTATTCGTTGCGGGCGAAGTCGACATGGTGGCTTCGGCCGGCTACAACCCGGCCCGACTGGCGCGCGGCTGGAGTCTGGACGAGATCGATGTGCGCATGATCATCACCAATTTGTGCGTGTTCGATTTCGGCGGCCCCGGCCATCAAGCGCGTTTGCTCAGCCTGCACCCCGGTGTCAGCGCTGAGCAGGTGCAAGCCGCCACCGGCTTCCCCCTGCTGCTGCCCGCCCACTTGCCGCAGACCGCCTCGCCAGAAGCCGGGCAACTCACGCTGCTGGCAAAACTTGATCCGCATGGCCTGCGTGCCACCGCAATGGGGTGACCCGATGAGCAGCAATAACGAATCCTTCGTCCAGCGCGACGATCCTTCGGTCTACGAAACCGCCGAGCCGGTGCTCTATGCCGTTGCCGACGGCATTGCCACGGTGACGATGAATCGTCCCGGCTTCAACAACGCGCAGAACTCGCAGATGACTTATGCGCTCGATGCGGCGTTCAAACAGGCGATCGATGACGATGCGGTCAAGGTCATCGTGCTGCGCGGCGCGGGCAAGCATTTCAGCGCCGGCCATGACATCGGCACGCCGGGACGCGACGTCAACAAGTCATTCGACCGGGCCCATCTCTGGTGGGACCACAGCAACAAGCCGGGTGCCGAGTTCAACTATGCGCGCGAGCAGGAGGTCTACATCGGCATGTGCCGGCGTTGGCATGAAATGCCCAAGCCGACGATCGCGATGGTGCAGGGCGCTTGTATCGCCGGCGGCTTGATGCTGGCCTGGGTCTGCGACCTGATCGTCGCCAGCGAGGACGCTTTTTTCCAGGATCCTGTCGTCCGCATGGGCATTCCCGGGGTCGAGTATTTCGCCCATGTGCATGAGTTGAATCCGCGCATTGCCAAGGAATTCCTGTTTCTGGGCGAGCGCATGCCGGCCGCCAGGGCTTACCAGATGGGCATGGTCAACCGGGTCGTGCCTGCGGCCGAACTGGAAGCCGAAGTCATGGCGATGGCCGCGCGCATCGCCAGCCAGCCGCGCATGGGATTGGCGCTGACCAAGCAGGTGATCAACCGGATCGAGGAATTGCAAGGCCTGCGTGCCGGCATGGACATGGCTTATGGCTACCACCATCTGGCCCACGCCCATGGGCAGTTGCTCGGTGCCGGCCACCTCGGCGGTCATGATGCCAAGTCGATGATCAAGGCCAACAAGAAGAACGCCGAGGATGAGTGATTCTGCAAGGAAGGATGCCCTGGCGCTGCAGACACCGCTGTGTGAATTGCTCGGTTGCCGCTATCCGGTCGTGCAGACAGCGATGGGCTGGGTGGCCGGCCCTGAACTGGTCGCTGCCACCAGCAATGCCGGCGGCTTTGGCTTCCTGGCCGGCGCGACGATTGCGGCCGACCAGATCGAAGCCGACATCCTGAAGGTCAAGCAGCTCAATGGCGACAAGCCTTTCGGCCTGAACTTTCATATGTATCAGCCCAATGCCCAGCAACTGCTCGACCTGGCGATCAAGCACCAGTTGCGGGCTGTCAGCTACGGCCGCGGCCCGGACAAAAAGACGATCTCACGTTTGCGCAATGCCGGCATCCACTGCATGCCGACGGTCGGCGCGCTCAAGCATGCGCAAAAAGCCATCGAGATGGGTGCCAACATCATCACCATCCAGGGCGGTGAGGGCGGTGGCCACACCGGTTCAGTGCCGACCACGGTGCTGCTGCCCCAGGTGGTCGACGCGGTCAAGGTGCCGGTGGTGGCTGCTGGCGGTTTTTACGATGGCCGTGGCCTGGTCGCGGCGCTGGCCTTCGGAGCCCAGGGCATCGCGATGGGCACGCGCTTCCTGATGACCAGCGATAGCGGCGTGGCAGCGGCGACTTTGCAGCGCTATGTCGAGGTCAAGGAGGCCGACCGGATCCGCATCTCCTATCTGATCGACGGCATGCCGCAGCGCATGATCGACAACGAATACCTGACCATGCTGGAAAAAGCCTCGCCGTTCAAGCGTTTGCGGATTGCCTTGAGCAGCGCCATGCAGTGGAAAGCCCAGACCGGCATGACCATGGGCCATGTGGCGCGAGTGCTCTGGCAGGCTTTCCGCGAGGATCCTGCCACCTTGGCGCAAACGGTGATGGCGGCCAATGCGCCAGTGCTGCTGCAACGCTCGATGGTCGAGGGTAAACCGGCCGAAGGCGTGATGTCGTCGGGCCAGGTCGCGGCCTTGATCGGCGAGTTGCAGAGCTGCGAACAAGTGCTGCAAGGCATCGTCGCCCAGGCGCTCGAGCGGCTTGAGGTGCTGGGGAATTTGCGGGGCAATCCAACATGAGCATGCAAGAACAATTCCATTCCATCCTGCATGCCAATGGCGTGGCCGAGATCGTCATCGACCGCGCCCCGGTCAATGCCTTGAATGCGGCCGGCTGGCATGGTCTGGCCGCCGAAATCGCTGCCTGCGGGGCCAACCCGCAGGTGCAGGTGATCGTGATCCGGGCTGAAGGCCGCGGCTTTTGCGCCGGTGTCGACATCAAGGAGTTGAATGCCGATCCGGGGCTGATCGTTTCGGTCAACGCCGGCAATTACGCGACCTTCAAGGCCGTGCACCTGAATCCTGTGCCGGTCATCGCTGCCGTGCATGGCTTTGTGCTGGGCGGCGGCATCGGCATCTGCGGCGCAGCCGACATCGTCATCGCTGCCGAGGACGCCAGTTTCGGCCTGCCCGAACTCGACCGTGGCGCGATGGGTGGTGCGGCCCATATGCAGCGGATGTTCGGCGTGCAGAAAACGCGTTACCTGTTTTTCACCGGCGAGATGATCGGTGCTGCTGAGGCCTTGCAACTCGGCGCGATCGAGCGCATGGTGCCGCGCGCGCAATTGCGCGAGCAGGCGCTGGCCATCGCTGACAAGATTGCAGCCAAGAGCCCGGCCATGATCCGCCTGGCCAAAGAGGCCTTGACCGGCATCGAAGACGGTGACCTCGAAGCCAAGTACCGCTGGGAGCAGGGCTTCACGCTGCAAGCCTATATGAGCCCCGACTCGGCCGAAACACGCAAAGCCTTCGTCGAAAAACGCGACGCCAAGTTCTGAAGGAGATTGCCGGCATGGATTTGAACTACAGCCCCCGACAACAGGCATTCCGCAGTGAAGTGCGCGCCTGGCTGGCCGGGCATTTGCCGAAGGAAAAGTTTGGCAGCTACGACACCCGCGAAGGTTTCGAGCAGCATCGCCAATGGGAAGCGACGCTGGCCGAAGCCGGCTACAGCAGCGTCACCTGGCCGGTTGAGCTGGGCGGGCGCGGCAGTGACTTGTTTGAATGGCTGATTTTTGAAGAGGAATATTTCCGGGCTGATGCGCCGATGCGGATCAACCAGAACGGCATCCTGCTGCTCGGGCCGACCTTGATGGAATTCGGCAGCGCTGAACAAAAAGCGCGCTTCCTGCCGCGGATGGCGCGCTGCGATGACATGTGGGCGCAGGGCTGGAGCGAGCCCAATGCCGGCTCCGACATGGCCGCGATCAGCAGTCGGGCAGTCAGGGATGGCGACGACTATGTGATCAATGGACAGAAAACCTGGTCGACCCGGGCCTTGTTTGCCAACTGGATATTCGGGCTCTTTCGCAGCGAACCGGGCTCGGCCCGCCACCATGGACTCAGCTATCTGATGGTGCCGCTCGATGCCAAGGGCATCACGATCCGGCCGATCAAGGCGCTGAATGGCAAACAATCCTTTGCTGAAGTATTTTTCGATGACGTGCGCGTCAGCGTCGACAACCGCCTTGGTGAAGAGGGTCAGGGTTGGAATGTGGCGATGGCAACTGCCGGTTTCGAACGCGGTCTGTTGCTGCGTTCTCCTGCGCGCTTCCAGCGCACCGCGCAAAAGCTGGTACAGCTCTATCTGCGCCACCAGGCCCAGGCCGACCGCGACCCCGAGATTCGCAACCAGGTGCTGCGCGCCTGGATGGGTGCCGAGGCCTACAACCTGTCGAGTTATCACACCGTCAGCCGGCTGGCTCAGGGCGCCAAGGTCGGTGCCGAGGCCAGCACCAACAAGATCTTCTGGTCCGAGCTCGACCTGCAGATGCATGAGACAGCGATGCGCATCCTTGGTCCCCGGGCCGAGTTGATCGACGATCCCGAAGTGCATGAGTGGCTGGAGGGTTTTCTGTTTGCGCAGGCCGGACCGATCTACGCGGGCACCAACGAGATCCAGCGCAACATCATTGCCGAGCGCGTGCTCGGACTTCCGAAAAGCTGAAGAGGATCACGATGAACTTCACCTTCAGCGACGAACAGATCGCATTCCGTGACTCGATGAGTCGCTTCCTGATGACCGAGGCAGCGCCTGAAATGCTGCGCGAAGTCTGGGAAACCGATGGCGGGCGCTCACCCGAATTGCGCGCCAAGATTGCCGCCCAGGGCCTCACCGCGCTGTCAGTGCCCGAGGCCGAAGGCGGGCTTGGCCTGGGCGATGTTGACTGGGCCTTGATGACCCAGGAGCTCGGCTATTACGCCATTCCCGATTCACTTGCTGACACCGCTTATGTGGCCGCAGGTTTGCTGACCGGTTTGCCCGAAGACCATCCGCTGCGTCTGGAATGGCTGCCCAAGGTGGCCGACGGTTCGGCACGCGTTGCGGTCGGACATCCGGTCAATCCCTGGGTGGCTGACGCGCATCTGGCCGATCTCCTGCTGCTGGCTGAGGCCACACCGACCGGCTTGGCCTTGCATGGTTTGACCCGCGATCAGGTCAGGCTGGAAGCGCAGAACAGCATCGATGCCTCGCGCCGTCTGGCCGTCGTGCATTGGACGCCAAGCACTGCCAGCCTGCTGCTCGACGGCCCTGCCGCCCAGGCGCTTTGGGATCTGGCGCTGGACCGCGCCAATCTGAGCATCAGCGGGCAGTTGATCGGCCTGGCCCAGCGCATGCTGGATCTGTCAGTTGACTATGTGGCGCAGCGCAAGCAGTTCGGCAAGGTGATCGGCAGCTTCCAGGCGGTCAAGCATCATCTGGCCGATGTCGTCACCTTGATCGAGTTTGCCAAACCGGTGCTTTACCGTGCTGTGCTGGCGCTGGATCAGGGCAGCAAAGAACGGGCCGCCTTGGTCTCTCATGCCAAGTTGGCCTGTGCTGAAGCGGCCTGGACCGCCGGCCGCAAGGGCATCCAGGTGCATGGTGCGATGGGCTACACCTGGGAGGTCGATCTGCAGATGTTCATGAAGCGCGCCTGGGTGCTTGATTCGGCCTGGGGCGACCGGGCGTTTCACAAGGCCAGGCTGGTCGATACCCTGTTCAAAGAATCGGCTCCGCTGGGCCCGACCGCGACCTTTCCTGAATCCTGAGGACTACCGAGATGGCCGAAGCCTATATCGTTGATGCCTTGCGCTCGCCCACCGGGCGGCGCCATGGCTCGCTCGCCCAGGTCCATGGTGCCGACCTCGGCGCCCATGTGATCAAGGGCATCGTCGAGCGCAATGAAATCCCCCCGGCTGAATACGACGATGTGATTTTCGGTTGCGTCGACACCATCGGCGCCTTGGCCGGCGACATCGCCCGCACCAGTTGGCTGGCCGCCGGCATGCCGATGTGCGTTCCCGGCACCACCATCGACCGGCAATGCGGCAGCTCGCAACAGGCGGTGCATTTCGCCGCCCAGGCCGTGATGAGCGGTACCCAGGACGTGGTGCTGGCGGGTGGCGTGCAGACCATGTCGAGCATTCCGATCGGCTCGGCCATGCTGGCCGGCCAGCCCCTCGGCTTCAGCACGCCCTTTGCCCAGAGTCAGGGCTGGCAGGCCCGCTTCGGTGCCGCACCGGTGAACCAGTTTTATGCCGCCCAGCGCATTGCCGACCATTGGGGTCTGACGCGTGAAGCGATGGAAGTTTTTGCCAAGGAAAGCCATGACCGGGCTTTGCGGGCGATTGCCGAAGGCCGTTTCAGCCGCGAAATCCTGCCTTACGGCGAGTTCGCCATGGACGAAACGGCGCGGGCTTCGACCCTGGACAAGCTCGCCAGCCTGAAACCAGTCGACCCGACTTACCCGTCGATCACGGCTGCGGTATCCAGTTCAACCTGTGACGCCGCCTCGGCGGTGCTGGTGGTGTCGGAAGCCGCCTTGAAGCGCTACGGCCTGACACCGCGCGCCCGAATCCACCATCTGTCGGTGCGCGCTGACGACCCGATCTGGCATCTGACCGCGCCAATTTCGGCCACCCGCTATGCCTTGAAAAAAGCCGGCATGAAGATCGAGGACATCGATCTGGTCGAAATCAACGAGGCCTTTGCCTCGGTGGTGATGGCTTGGCTGAAGGAGACCGGCTATCCGCATGAGCGTACCAATGTGAATGGCGGCGCGATCGCCTTGGGCCATCCGCTTGGCGCTTCGGGTACCAAGCTGATGACGACGCTGCTGTATGAAATGGAACGTCGCAGCGCCCGCTTCGGGCTGCAGACGATGTGCGAAGGCGGCGGCCAGGCCAATGTGACTATTCTTGAAAGACTGGGTTGAACTGATGGGAATTTGTGACAACAGGACGGTCCTGATCACCGGCGCAGGCGGCGGACTCGGGCGCAGCTATGCCTTGGCCTTTGCTGCCGAAGGCGCCAATGTGGTGGTCAACGACATCCGTGCCGAAGCTGCGCAAGCGGTGGCTGATGAAGTCATCGCTGCTGGCGGCCACGCGATCGCTGACAGCGGCGACATCACCTCGATGGCTGGCGCCCAAACAATCATCGACGCAGCCGTAGCCGCCTTCGGTGAAGTCCATGTGCTGGTCAACAATGCCGGCATCCTGCGCGACCGGATGTTCCTCAGCCTCAGTGAAGAAGACTGGGATCAGGTCATGAAGGTGCATCTGAAGGGACATTTTTGTCTGGCCAACCTGCTCGGCCGGCGCTGGCGCGATGCCTTCAAGACCGGCTTGCCGGTCGACCAGCCGCGCATCATCAACACCAGTTCGGGCGCGGGTCTGCAGGGCTCGATCGGTCAGAGCAATTACGCTGCGGCCAAGGCCGGCATCGCCGGACTGACCTTGGTGCAGGCCGCCGAAATGGCGCGCTACGGCATCACCGTCAATTGCCTGGCTCCGGCGGCGCGAACGACGATGACCGAGAGCGCGATGCCCGAGATGGTGAAAAAGCCGGAATCGGGTTTTGACGTCTGGGATCCGCTCAATGTCGCTTCGATCGTCGTCTGGCTCGGCAGTACGCTGTCCGCAGCGGTCAGCGGGCGTTGCTTCGAGGCCAAGGGCGGCGAGTTGTCACTGGCCGATGGATGGCGCACCGGCCAGATCGTCGACAAGGGCGAGCGCTGGTTGCCGGCTGAACTCGGCCCGGTGGTGGCGATGATCATCGACGCTGCGCCGCCGCCACAAAAAGTCTATGGCAGCTGACGCATGACCTTGAACCCGGAGCAGCAAGCCATTCAGGTGGCGGTAGCCGACCTGTTGGCCGGGCAGGCTTCGTCAGCCGCATTGCGCGCTGCGATGCTTGCGGGCGACATCGACCACAAGCTTTGGCAGCAGATCGCTGAACTCGGCTGCTGCGCCTTGCAACTCTCTGAAGCCCAGGGCGGCCTCGGCATGGGGACACTTGAGTTATGTCTGATCGCCGAGCAACTCGGCCGCCGACTGGCTTATGTCCCATGGTTCGAAAGCGTTGTGCTGGGCACCAGTTTGCTGGGTGAACTCGGCGCAGATGCAGCGCAATGGCTGCCGGGCTTGGCCGACGGCAGCCTGATTTCGACCTTTTCGACCGATCCAGTGCAGGCCTTGCCTGTCGCTGAAGGCTGGCGCCTGGATGGCCGGATTGAACAGTTCCAAGCCGCTGGATCGGCCGATCTGCTGCTGGTCACGGCCCGGCTGGCCGATGGCGAACTGCTCTTGTTTGCCTTGCCGCGAGATGCGCGGGGCCTGTCGATCAGTCCTTTGCAGTTGCATGATGCAAGCCGACCTGCGGCCTGCGTCGAGATGACCGGCATCTTGCTGGCGGATTGCCTGGCGCGCGGCAATTCACTGGCGGAAAAGCTCGCGCGGCTGCGCTTGACGGCCGCGACCGTACTGGCGGCCGAACAGGTCGGCGTAGCCCAGCAATGCCTTGATCTGAGTCTGTCCTATGTCAGCGGCAGGGTCCAGTTCGGCCAGCCGATCGCGGCCTTCCAGGCCATCAAGCATCGTTGCGCGCAGATGATGGTCAGCATCGAGTTGGCGCGCTCGGCGTTCTACGCCGCCGCGGCCACAAGCGATTTGCAACCAGTCGCGGCGGCACGCTGCCTGGCGAACGAAGCGGCCCAGTTCTGCGCCCAGGAAGCGATCCAGTTGCATGGCGGTGTTGGTTTTTGCTGGGAATACGACCCCCATCTGTACTTCAAGCGCGCCCAAAGCAATAGCCAATGGTTTGGCATGTCGACGCGCTGGCTGGATCAGGTCGCAGCCGAATTGCTGCAGGAGGCCTTGCCGCATGAATTGCCCGAGGAGGCTTTCCAGGCCGAAGTCCATGCCTGGCTCGAACAGCATTTGAGCGGGGAATTCCTCGCCATGCGCGGCTGCCTCGGTCCGGGTGACGACAGTTTCGCGCCGGCTCTGGCCAAGCGTTGGGAGCAATGCCTGGCTGCGGGCGGTTGGGTTGGCATGGGTTGGCCCACAGCCCATGGCGGGCGCGATCTTCCCTTGGCCCAACAAGTGGCGTTCCACGAGGCTTATGTGCGCGCCGGTGGCCCCGGGCGAATCGGGCATATCGGCGAACAATTGCTCGCGCCGACGCTGATGGCCTATGGCACACCGGCCCAGCAGCAGCGCTTTCTGCCTGGTATCCGGGCCGGCACCAGTTACTGGGCCCAGGGTTATTCCGAGCCCGACGCCGGTTCGGATCTGGCCAATGTAAAGACCCGTGCCAAGCGCGAAGGCGACGAATGGATCATCAACGGCCAGAAAGTCTGGACCTCCTGGGCGCAGGAATCCGACTGGATCTTCGTGCTCGCGCGCACCGAAGCGGGATCGCAGCGGCATCGCGGCTTGAGCCTCTTGCTGGTGCCGCTGCGTCAGCCCGGCATCACGATTCGTCCGATCCGCCAGATGACCGGCAGTGCCGAATTCAATGAAGTGTTCTTCGACTCGGCGCGCACCGAAGCTTCGCTGCATCTCGGCGAGCTGGGCCAGGGTTGGAAGGTCGCAATGGACTTGCTGGGCTTCGAGCGCGGTGTCTCGACGTTGGGCCAACAAGCGCAGTTCGAGCATGAATTGCAACTGCTGTTAAGCCAGGCGCGCCGCGACGGCTTGGCCCAGGAGCCGGTGCTGGCACAGCGCATCGCGTCAGCAGCAATTGGCTTGCAGGCATTGCGCGCGAATGCGCTGCGGGTGCTGAGCGGTGCGGCAGGCAGCCCCGAATCCTTTGTCGCCAAATATGCCTGGTCGAATTGGCATCGTGACTTTGGTCGCCTGGCTGCCGATGTACTGGGTCCACGCGCCAATCTGATCGACGCCGATGCGGCCGCGCAGCGACTGCGTCAGGTCTGGCTGTACAGCCGCGCGGATACCATCTACGCCGGCAGCAACGAAATCCAGCTGAACCTGATTGCCGAACGCGCGCTTGGCATGCCGCGCTGAACAAGATTTATCGTCCGACAAGACGATGCCCCGTGCCGTGCCTGCGTCGATGATCGATGCTTCGAATCACCCTTGACGAGAGCCATGAATCCAGCACCCACCTATGTTCCCGCCCATGGCCTGCTGAAGGGAAAGTCAGTCCTGGTCACCGCAGCCGCAGGCGCCGGCATCGGTTTTGCAGCAGCCAAGCGCTGCGCCGAGGAAGGCGCGCGTGCCTTGCTGATTTCCGATGTACACGAGCGGCGCTTGAATGAAGCGGTCGAGGCGATCCGGCGCGAGACCGGCTTGCAGGAAGTCTGGGGCCAGCTTTGCGACGTGACCCAGCAAACCCAGGTCGACGCGTTGATGAGCATGGCCGAAGCCAAGCTCGGTGCCATCGATGTGCTGATCAACAATGCCGGTCTTGGCGGCAGCCGCAGCATCGTCGACATGGCCGACGAAGAATGGCACAAGGTCATCGACGTGACCTTGACCGGCACGTTCCGCATGACGCGCGCGGCCTTGAAGCTGATGCAGCCGCGCGGATCCGGTGTGATCGTCAACAATGCTTCGGTATTGGGCTGGCGAGCGCAGGTCGAGCAAGCCCATTACGCTGCCGCCAAAGCCGGCGTGATGGCCCTGACACGCTGCGCCGCGATGGAAGCAGCACCCTTTGGCGTGCGCATCAATGCGGTATCGCCGTCGATCGCGATCCATGCTTTCCTTAAAAAATCCGCTTCCGAGGAGTTGCTCGATCAACTGTCGGCCAAAGAGGCTTTCGGGCGCGGCGCCGAGCCCTGGGAAATTGCCAATGTGATGGTTTTTCTGGCCAGCGATTACTCGTCCTATATGACCGGCGAAGTGGTGTCGGTCAGCTCGCAACAGGCCTGAGCATGCTGCGCTTTGACAATCTCGACAGCGTGCTGGCTGCAGTCGGCCAGGACCTCGGTCACACCGACTGGCTGACGATCAACCAGCAGCGCATCCAGCAGTTTGCCGACGCCACCGGCGACCAGCAATGGATCCATGTCGATCCACAGCGTGCCGCCAGCGGCCCATTCGGGGCCTGCGTTGCCCATGGCTTTTTGACCCTCAGCCTGGCGAACAAATTCCTGCCCGAGCTGATCGAATATCAGCGCCTGAGGATGGGCGTCAATTACGGCTGCGAGAAGGTCAGATTTCCCGCGCCGGTGCGGGTTGGCGCGCGCATTCGCGGGCGCGGTCTGGTCGTTTCTGCTGAGCCGGTCAAGGGTGATGGTGTGCAGGTGATTGTTCGCATCACGGTCGAGATCGAAGGCCAGGAAAAACCGGGTTGCGTGGTCGACACGATCAGCCGTTTGTATTTTGAATGAGAGTTCTCCCATGAATCTTCAAGAAGCCGTCATCGTCTCCACCGCCCGCACCCCGATCGGGCGGGCTTTCCGCGGCGCTTTCAATGACACCGATGCGCCCGTTCTTGGCGGTCATGTGATCCGCGCGGCGCTTGAGCGGGCCCAGGTCGCTGGCGTCGATGTCGACGATGTGGTGCTGGGCATCGCCGCGCAGCAAGGCAATCAGGGCTACAACCTCGGGCGGCTCTGCGGCTATACCGCAGGCCTGCCCGAATCGGTCGGCGGCATGACGATAGACCGGATGTGTGCATCGGGCCTGGTGGCCATCGCCAGCGCGGCCAAGAGCATCATGACGGGCGAGCACCGGATCGCCGTGGCGGGCGGCCTGGAATCGATTTCGCTGGTGCAGAACAAGCACAAGAACAGCTATCGGGCGCAGACGCCGGCGGTGCTGGCGGCGGCTCCCACCGCCTATATCCAGATGATCGAGACGGCTGAGATCGTTTCGCGCCGCTACAACATCAGCCGCAGCGCCCAGGATGAATACAGCTTGCAAAGCCAGCAGCGCACCGCTGCGGCGCAGGCCGCCGGACGCTTTGACGCCGAAATCGTTCCGCTCGACAGCGTCAAGCAATTGTTCGACAAGGAAGGCAATGTCACCGGCAGCGAAGCCGTGCGGCTGCTGCGCGACGAGGGCAATCGCGCCGAGACGACGCTGGAAAGCCTGGCCGGCTTGCGACCGGTCTGGAAAAACGGCCAATGGGTGGCGCAGGGCGAATTCATCACCGCCGGCAATGCCTCGCAGTTGTCGGACGGTGCCAGCGCCTGCGTCGTGATGAGCCGCGCCGAAGCGCAAGCCCGTGGTCTGCAGCCCCTGGGCAGCTACCGCGGCATGGCTGTGGCCGGTTGTGGCGCCGATGAAATGGGTATCGGGCCGGTCTTTGCGATTCCCAAGCTCTTGCACCAGGCCGGCTTGAAGGTCGAGGACATCGGCCTGTGGGAAATCAACGAAGCCTTTGCCTGCCAGGTGATTTATTGCCGTGATCAGTTGGGGATTCCGAACGAGCAGCTCAATGTCAACGGTGGGGCGATTTCGATCGGCCATCCCTTCGGCATGAGCGGGGCCAGGCTGGTTGGCCATGCGCTGATCGAAGGCCGCCGACGCGGTGTCCGCTACGCCGTGGTCAGCATGTGCATCGGCGGTGGTATGGGTGCGGCCGGGCTGTTCGAGCTCAACTGATGCCGAATCGGCTAGCAGGAATCGGTCCGCAACTTCCTGACAAAGGGCGAATTGGTGCCGATCTATGCAATCATCCGGCCATGAGCAAGGCCGTGAAACCAGCAGCAGCGACCGTGAGCGATCAAATCAACTTTGACCGCTTCAGCCAGATGCTAGGCTTGATTTACGAAGCCGCCATGGATAGCTCGCAGTGGACGCGCTGCCTGGAGTCCATCCGCAACGAGTTCGATGCCAATTTCGCTTCGTTGATCGTCCGCGCCGGCGGCGGCAGCGACCTCGGGCTGATCGTCTCGGCCAGCGGTGGCGTGCCGATTCCGGGCAACAACAATCCGCTGATCGAGATCAGCCCATTTTCCAATCTGCCGGTCGACCGCCTGGTCACGATGGGCGACATCCTGTCCGAATCCGACTGGCGCGCCACCACCTATTACCGCGATTGGTGTGAACCGCGCGGGGTCTTCCATGTGATGGCCTGCGACATCAGCACCAAGGACGGCAGCGTCTACGGCTTCCGGCTCACCCGGCCCGAAAGCAAGGAATCGTTCAGCGCTGCCGAACGGCTGCTCGCCGAACGGCTGATTCCGCATCTGCGGCGCGCGCTCAATCTGCATGAAGCGGTACACCATGACCGCCGCGTCAGCTCGCTGTACAGCCATGCGATGGCGCAGTTGATGGTCGGCGTGATCGTGCTCGACGAGACCGGCAAGATCCAGGAATGCAATGCGATGGCCAAGGGCATCCTCGAGATGAACGATGGTCTGCGGATTGCCGGCAACCAACTCGAAGCGACTTACGCCACCGATGGGCGCAAATTGCAGCGCCTGGTGCGCGATGCGCTGATCCAGCAGGTGGCGGGAAAGGTATCGCTGATCGAAGCGATGTCGGTGAGCCGCCCCTCGGGCAAGGTCAGCTGGGGCGTGGTGGTCCAGGCGATTTCTCCCGATCAATGGACCGAAGGCAAACATCGGCCGAGCGTGGTGATCTTCGTGCGGGATGCTGAAGGCAAAGCCTATCCGCCAGTGCGGCTGGCACAGCAGTTGTTCCAGCTGACACCAGCTGAAACCGCGCTGGCGATCCAGTTGGCCAATGGCCTGTCGCTGGAAGAAGCGGCCGAAGCGCTGAATATCCGGCGCAACACGGCGCGTGCACATTTGCGTTCGATCTTCTCCAAGACCGGCGTGCGGCGCCAGACCGAATTAGTGCGGATCTTCCTGAATTCGGTGGTCCTGCTCGGTTCGGGCGAGAACGAGGCCGAATGAGGCAACCGGCTTGCCGGACAGTCATGCGGCGCAGCGATTTTTCAAAGGAGACGCAATGAGATTGGCAAACAAGGTGGCTTTGATCACCGGAGCAGGTTCGGGACTGGGTGAAGCCACTGCCCATCGACTGGCCGAGGAGGGCGCTTATGTGGTGGCGGCCGACATCAACGCTGCGGCGGTCGAGGGCGTTGTCGCGGCGATCCTGGCCAAAGGCGGCCGGGCCGAAGCGCAGCAACAGGATGTGACCGACGAGGCGCGTTGGCAGGCTTTGATCACCGATCTGGTGGCGCGCCTGGGGCAGCTCGACATCCTGGTCAACAACGCCGGCATCGCCTTGACCGGCAACGCCGAGGACACCACGCTGGACGCCTGGCGCCAGACCCAGCAGATCAACCTGGACGCGGTATTTGTCGGCACCCGCGAGGCGATCCGGGTGATGAAGGATCGTGGCGGCTCGATCATCAATATGTCTTCGATCGACGGCATCATCGGCGAGCCGATGGCGGCGGCCTATAGCGCGAGCAAGGGCGGCGTACGGCTGTTCTCCAAGTCGGCCGCCTTGCATTGCGCCAGCAAGGGCTATCGCATCCGCGTCAACTCGCTGCACCCCGGCGTGATCAAGACGCCGATGGTCGAAAACGCCTTCAGCTTTCTGCCTCCCGCAGACCGCGATGTCTTGATCGCCAAGCTGGTGGCGCAAGTTCCGATGGGCCACTGGGGTGATCCGATCGACATCGCCAATGGCGTGCTGTTCCTGGCCTCGGATGAGTCGCGCTATATGACCGGCGCCGAACTGGTGATCGACGGCGGTTACACCGCCAAATAGCGGCCAAATTGCGGCCCGCTCAGGCGATCGCGCCGCTATCGCGCAGCTGCGTGATCGCTGCAGCGCTGTGCCCGAGTTCGGCGAGGATCGCTTCGCCATGCTCGCCAATGCGGATGCCCGAAGTCGGTTGCCGGGCCGCTGTGCGTGAGAGTCTCGGCGCCGGCGCTGGCTGTCTTTGGCCGTCGACGGTGACGAACATGCCGCGCTCGAGGTTGTGCGGGTGGACAGCGGCCTCGTCGAAATCAAGCACCGGTGCGAAACAGACATCGGTACCTTCGAGCAGGGCGGTCCATTCATCGCGGGTCTTGCTCGCCACTCTTGCGGCCACCCGCGCCTTCAAGGCCGGCCAGTCCTGGCTCGCGTATTGCCGCAGCGGATCGACCTCATCCAGGCCCAGTCGCCGCAGCAATTCGGCGTAGAACTGCGGCTCGATCGCGCCCAAGCTGATCGCCTTGCCATCGGCACAAGCAAAAACCTCGTAGAAGGGCGAGCTGTTGAGGAAGAAATTCTTGGCCGGGTCGTCCTTCCAATAGCCGATGCCGCGCATCTGGTGCACCAACCCCGACAAGGCCGACACGCCGTCGATCATCGCCGCATCGACCACCTGACCCAGACCTGAGCTGCGCGCTTCATGGATGGCGCACATCAGCCCGAAGAGCAAAAACATCGCGCCGCCGCCCATATCGCCAACCAGCGTTGGCGGCAGCACCGGCAATTGACCCGGCCGGCAGGCGGTCGAAAGCGCGCCGGTCAAAGCCACATAGTTGATGTCATGTCCGGCCGCCTGCGCCAGCGGGCCGGTCTGGCCCCAACCGGTGATGCGGCCGAAAACCAGTCTCGGATTGCGGGCGGCCACGGCGGCGGGGCCGAATCCCAGGCGTTCCATCACGCCGGGGCGAAAGCCTTCGATCAAGGCGTCAGCCGATTCAAGCAACTGCCAGACCAAAGCCTGGCCATCCGCTGACTTCAGGTTGACCGCGATCGAGCGCTTGCCGCGCTGCCCGGCCATCGCGACATTGCCGGGCCGGCAATCTGCCGCGCGGTCGATGACGATCACCTCGGCACCCATATCGGCCAACAACATGCCGGCCATCGGGCCGGGACCGATGCCGGCGAACTCGATCACGCGCAGTCCAGACAGCGGGCCGGGTCCTGTTTTGCTTGGATTCATGGGGCTGGGTTCAGGTTTAAATGGATTCAATGCTCGCATGGCTCGAAGGTGCCGGCTTCGTCCATATTGGTTAGGTCATCAGCAGGCATGGTCCGTTTACGGTATGACGCCAACTGGACAGTCCGCGACGATTGGTCATTTGTTACCGAGCTGGGGCGCTGGTGGCCGGGCAGGTATTGCCACCCAGTCGGTGCGATCACGGCCTGAGCCGGCCATTCCTCGCCCATAGTCCGGATCGGGTAGGTGGAGTCAGTCGTTTTCTGTCACCCTCCGCCATCGGCCAATCACTCAGGTAAAAAGATATTTCATGGATGCATTTATCTTCGATCATGTGCGCACCCCGCGCGGCAAGGGCAGGCCTGATGGCAGCCTGCATGAGGTCACGCCGGTCTGGCTGGCGAGCCGGCCGCTCGTCGCGCTGCGCGAACGCAACCATCTTGACAGCCGCGAAGTGCACGACGTCCTGATGGGCTGCGTTGGCCCGGTCGGCGAGCAGGGCGGCAATATCGCCCGGATGGCAGTGCTGAACGCCGATTACGACCAGGTGGTGCCGGCGCTGCAACTCGAACGGGCTTGCGGCTCCGGCCTGGAAGCGGTCGCCTATGCGGCGGCCAAGGTGATGGCCGGCCAGGCCGACCTGACGATTGGTGGCGGCATCGAGATGATGTCGCGGGTGGCGATGGGTGCGGCCGGTGGCCCCTGGGCCCAGGATCCGCAGATCTCCGCCAAGACCGGTTTCATCATGCAGGGCATCTCGGCCGATCTGCTGGCCAGCCTGCATGGTTTCAGCCGCAATGATCTCGATGCCTATGCAGCCGAGAGCCATCAGCGCGCGGCGCAAAGCTGGGCCGAAGGTCGCTTCGATCGATCGGTGATCCCGGTGCAGGATTTCATCGGCCTGACCTTGCTGTCCAAGGACGAGACGATCCGGCCCGAGACCACCACCGGGACGCTGTCAGCCTTGAAGCCCGCCTTCACCGAGATGGGGCAAAAATATGGCTATGACGCGGTGGCGCTGCAGCGCTATCCGCAGCTCGAGCGGATCGATCACCAGCACCATGCCGGCAACAGTTCAGGCATCGTCGACGGCGCGGCTGCAGTGCTGATCGGCAATGCCGACGCGGGCCGGCGTCTGGGCCTGAAGCCGCGCGCGCGCATCCGCTCGTTCGCGGCGATCGGCTCCGAGCCGACTTTGATGCTTGATGGGCCGGCAGCCTCGGCGATTCGTGCGCTCGGCCGCGCCGGCATGAAGGCGACTGACATCGACTTGTGGGAATTGAACGAAGCCTTCTCGGCCGTCGTGCTCTGCTTCATGGAGGCGCTGGACATCCCCCATCAGCGCATCAATGTCTGCGGCGGCGCCATCGCCATGGGCCATCCGCTGGGGGCCTCGGGCGCAATGATCCTGGGCACGGCCCTGGACGAGCTGGAACGCAGCGGCAAGCAGACGGCCTTGGTCAGCTTGTGCGTGGCCGCCGGCATGGGGTCGGCGATGGTGATCGAACGGGTTTGAGCACGCTATGGAAAAGAATTTGACGCCACAGGTTTTTCAATACAAGGTCGACGCCGAAGGTATCGCCACCTTCACGATCGACTACCCCGGCAAGTCGATGAACGTGATCGACCAGGCCTTCATCGACGGCCTCGATGATTGCATCCGCCGTGCAGTGGCTGACGCCCAGGTCATCGGCGCCATCATCACCTCGGCCAAGGACGCCTTTGTCGCCGGCGCCGACCTGCTGACGATGGAAGCCAATCTCGACGCCGGTGCCGACGACAGCGTGGCGATTACTTTCGAGAAATATGCCAGTCTTTCAGCCGTTTATCGCCGGCTGGAAACCTGCGGCAAGCCGATCGTCGCCGCCATCAATGGGGTGGCGATGGGCGGCGGCTTCGAGCTCTGCCTGGCCTGCCATCACCGCGTGATGTCGGATGCCAGCGGCGTCGTTGTCGGTTTGCCCGAGGTCCAGGTCGGCCTGCTGCCGGGCGCCGGAGGCACCCAGCGCTTGCCCCGTATGCTCGGCGTGCTGGCAGCATTGCCCTGGTTGCTCGAAGGCAAAACGGCAACTGCTGCCAAGGCGCTTGAGGCAGGTCTGGTCAACGCAGTCGCGGCGCCAGAGCGGCTGCTTGCCACTGCAAGGCAATGGCTGCTCGACCAACCCCATGCCACCCAGGCCTGGGATCAGAAGGGTTTCAAGATACCGGGTGGCAACCCGCTAGACCCCAGAGTGGCGCCCGGTTTTGTCGTCGGCAACACGATGATCGTCGCGGCGACCCAGGGCAATCTGCCAGCCCCTTTGGCGATCCAGAGCTGCGTCTACGAGGGCTGCCTGCTGCCGATCGACAAGGGCTTGCGCATCGAGAGCAAATACCTGCTGGCGGTGGCTACCCTGAGCCCGGTCTCGCGCAGCATGATCCGGACCCTGTTCATCAACAAGAGCCGGGCCGAGAAGGGCCTGCATCGCCCGGCCGCTATTGCAGCCTTCAAATGCAACAAGCTCGGCATGGTCGGCGCCGGCATGATGGGCGGCGGGATTGCCCTGAATGCAGCGCAACGCGGCATCGACGTAGTGCTGATCGACCGCGACCAGGACGCTGCAATGCGCGGCTACGGTTATGCCGAGAAAGCGCTGGCCAAGCAGGTGCAACGCGGCCGTCTGAGCCAGGACAAGATGGATGCGATCCTGAAGCGGATCACGCCGACGACCGACTACTTGCTGCTGCGCGATGCCGACCTGGTGGTCGAAGCGGTGTTCGAGGACCGCGCGGTAAAGGCCGAAGTCACGCGCCGACTCGATGCTGTGCTGTCGCCTGACTGCGTGCTGGCGACCAATACCTCGGCCTTGCCGATCTCCTTGCTGGCCCAGGCCAGCAACCGGCCCGAGCGCTTCATCGGCCTGCATTTCTTCTCGCCGGCAGATCGCATGCCCCTGGTCGAGGTGATACGCGGCAAGCAGACCAGCGACCAGACCCTGGCGCGCGCGCTCGACTTCGTGGCGCAATTGAAGAAGACACCGATCGTCGTCAACGATGCCCGCGGCTTTTTCACCAGCCGCTTCATCGGGGCTTTCATCGATGACGCGATCGGCATGGTGGCCGAAGGCATCAGCCCGCCCTTGATCGACAACTGCGCCCGTCAGGCCGGCATGCCGGTCGGGCCGCTGGCCATCACCGACGAGTTGTCGATCGAGTTGTCGGTCCATGCCGGACAAAGCCAGGCCAAGGAATTCGGTGCCGATTACCGGCCCGGCCGCTCGGTGCCGGTGCTGCAAAAACTCTATGCGCTGGGCCGTATGGGCAAGAAGGTCGGCCAGGGCTTTTACGATTACACCGACAGCGGCAAGCGCGTCTGGCCCGGCCTGGCCTTGCTGTTCCCACCGCGCGCGGCTCAGCCAGCGCCGCATGACCTGAAGCAACGCATCCTCTATGTGCAGGCGATCGAAGCGGCCAAGGCTTTTGCCGAAGGCGTGCTGCTGGCGCCGGCCGATGGGGATCTGGGCGCCATCCTGGGCGTCGGTTTTCCGGCCTATACCGGCGGGCCTTTTTGCTATATCGACGGCATTGGCCTGAAGGCTTTTGTGAATGAGGCCGACCGCCTGGCCGACCTGTTCGGCGAGCATCTGCGGCCGAACGAATTGCTGCGTGAGATGGCGGCAAGCGGTCAGACCTTCTATGGCCCCAAGGCCCGTCCTGTACCGGTGCCTTAGCAATGAACCCCCAGTTCGACTACATCGTCATCGGGGCCGGTTCGGCCGGCGGCTTGCTGGCCGCAAGGCTGAGTGAAGGCGGACAGCACAGCGTGCTGTTGCTCGAAGGCGGCGGCAGCCACAAGCGCTTGATGGTCTCGATGCCTGCGGGCTGGGGCGCGATGACTTACAGCAAAACCCATTCCTGGGGTCACCGGACCGAACCGGAGCCATGGGCGGGTGGGCGATCCATCCTGATGCCGCGCGGCAAGATGCTCGGCGGGTCGAGTTCGATCAACGGCATGCTTTATATCCGCGGCCACAAGCAGGACTATGCCGACTGGGTCGCCGCGGGTGCGCTGGGCTGGAGCTGGAACGAATTGCTGCCCCATTTTGTCCGTACCGAAGACCAGCAGCGCATCCGCAACAAATACCATGGCCAGGGCGGGCCCTTGCATGTCGCCGATCTGCCTTCGGTGCACCCGCTGACGCGGCGGATGATCCTGGCCGGACAGCAGGCCGGGCTTGAACGGGTCGACGACTTCAATGACGGAACGGCGCGCGGCATCGGCACCTTGCAGGTCAATGTGCGCGATGGCCGACGCTCATCGATCGCTGTCAACTCGATCGA
>CAMDHE010000010.1 GCA_945898095.1 Roseateles toxinivorans
CCGGCCCTGGTATTTATTGAACAGCGCCAGCGGCACGATGATCAACAGGATCATCACCACCGCGACCGCCGAGGCCATCGGCCAGTCGTTATTGCTGAAGAACTCGTCCCAGAGCACGCGGCCTATCATCAGCGTCTGCGGGCCGCCCAGCAGTTCGGGGATGACGAATTCGCCGATGCAGGGGATCAAGACCAGCATCGATCCGGCAATGATGCCGGCCTGGGACAGCGGCACGGTGACCTTCCAGAACGCCACCCAGGGCGTGGCGCCGAGGTTGGCTGCAGCCTCGAGCAGGCGCAGATCCATCTTCGACAGATTGGCATAAAGCGGCAGGATCATGAAGGGCAGGTAAGCGTAGACCATGCCCAGCACCAGCGAGAATGGCGTGTTCATCAGCTTGCCCAATGCCGGAATCAGGCCGGCGGCGAGCAGCAGCCGGTCGATGCCCAGCGCGGCGATCAGCTCGGTCACCCAGCCCTGTTCGCCGAGCAGGCCTTTCCAGGCGTAAACGCGCAAGAGGAAGCTGGTCCAGAAGGGCAGCATCACCAGCATCAGCAAGACCGGTTGCAGCGCGCGCCGGCTTCTCGCCATGAAGTAAGCGAAGGGATAACCGATGAGCAAACAGCCGATGGTGGTGATGGCCGCGTATTTGATGCTGCCCAGGTAAGCGCTCAGGTAAAGCGGATCCTCGGTGATGAACAAATAGTTGCCGGTCTTGATCGCCAGCAGCAGGACTCCGTCGGCATAGCTGAACAGGTCCTTGAAGCGCACGGTCTCCATTTCCGAGATGCTGATTTTCAGCACGATCAAAAAGGGCAGGGCAAAGAACAGCAGCAGCCAGCCAAAGGGCAGACCGATGACCAAGCGACGGCCCCAGTTGAAGCGGCTCGAGCCCTGTATCAACTGCTTCATTGCGTCAGCACCACATGGGCATTGCGCGACCAATGGGCCCAGGCCTCGTCACCCCAGGTCAGACCATCTTCCCGGTGCCGCTGGGTGTTGGAGATCGACACCTTGAGCATCGCGCCGCTGGCCAGCTTCAGTCGGTAGACGGTGTAGCTGCCGAAGTAAGCCAGATCCTGCACCACCCCGCGGGCGCAGTTGAATGCCTCATCGGGCGCATGGCGTGAGAGATGGATTTTCTCGGGCCTGATGGCGACCGAGACCGCCATATCCTGACTGCCGGTGATGCCATGGCCGACGTAATGCTGGCAGTCAGCGCAGTCGATGATCACATGGTCGGGATGGATGGTGGTGAGCCGGCCTTCCATCAGATTGACATTGCCGATGAAGTCGGCGACGAAACGGGTAGCCGGTGTCTCGTAGATCTCGGCTGGTGGGCCGACCTGCAACAACCGGCCTTCGCTCATCACGGCCAGGCGCGAGGCCATCGTCATCGCTTCTTCCTGGTCATGGGTGACCATCACGCAGGTCACGCCGACTTCCTCGATGATGTTGACCAGCTCGATCTGGGTCTCTTCACGCAGCTTCTTGTCGAGCGCGCCGAGCGGTTCATCGAGCAGCAGCAGTTGCGGCTTCTTGGCCAGGCTGCGCGCCAGCGCGACGCGTTGCTGCTGCCCGCCTGACAGCTGATGGGGTTTGCGCCGGGTGAACTTCTCGAGTTGCACCAGCTTGAGCATCGCTTCAACGCGCGCGGCGATTTCGGCCTTGGCCTGGCCCTCGCGGCGCAGCCCGAAAGCGATGTTGTCCCAGACGCTCAGATGCGGGAACAGCGCATAGCTCTGGAACATCATATTGATCGGTCTGGCATAGGGCGGCAGCCCGGCGAGGTCCTGGCCGTTCAGGATAATGCGGCCGCTGGTCGGCGTCTCGAAGCCTGCCAGCATGCGTAGCAAGGTCGTCTTGCCGCAGCCAGACGACCCGAGCAGGGCGAAGATCTCGCCCTTGGCGATGTCGATCGAGACATCGTTGACCGCGACCGCGCCGGCACCAAAATCCTTGACGACATGCTGCAGTTGCAGATAGGCCGGGTTCACTGCTGTGCCACTCATCGGCTCACAACCCGGTCTTGAACGAGGTGTAAAGGCGAGTCATCTGGCGCCTGGTCTCGTTGCTGATCGAGTCGGGCGGAACCATCTTTTTCATGTCAGCCTCGCTGGGAAAGACGCTCGGATTGTTGGCGATCTCGGGCTTGACGAATTTGCGCGCGGCCTGGTTCGGATTGGCGTAGAAGACCTTGTTGCTCAAGCTGGCATGGACTTCGGGGCGCAGGATGTAATTGATGAACTTGTGCGCATTGCCGGGCCTGGGCGCATCGGCCGGGATCACCATGACATCCATGAAAATGATGCCGCCAGTCTTGGGGATCAACGCTTCGATCTTCTGGCCGGTTTTGCCCTCGATTGCACGCTGCCGGGCGATATTGATGTCGCCCGACCAGCCCAGTGCCAGGCAGATCGAGCCGTTGGCCATGTCGTTGATATAACCCGAACTGCTGAACAGGGTGACATGGGGCCGGATGCTCTTCAGCAAGGCAGACACGCCCGCATAGTCGGCGCTGTTCTTGCTGTAGGCCGGTTTGCCGAGGTAATGCAAGGCGGCGGGAATTACCTCAGTGGCCGAATCGAGCATGCTGACGCCGCAGCTTTTGAGCTTGGCGGCATATTCGGGCTTGAAGATCAGGTCCCAGGCGTTCTCAGGCATAGCTAACTTGCCCAGCGCGGCCCTGACCTTGTCGACATTGATACCGACCGTGGTGTAACCCCAGAGCCAGTCGACCATGTATTCATTGCCCGGATCGAGCTTGCTCAACTGCGCCAGCAGTCCGGGGTCGAGATTCTTGAAATTGGGGATTTTTGACTTGTCGAGCTTGCGCAGCAAACCGCCATCGGCCTGCAGCCTGGCCCAGTAGGAAGAGGGCACGACGATGTCATAGCCGGTACGGCCGGCAACCAGTTTGGCGTGGACGATTTCGTTATTGTCGAAATTGTCATAGCGGACCTTGATCCCGGTCTCTTTCTCGAAGTTTTTCAGCGTGTCATCAGCGATGTAATCCGACCAGTTGTAGATGTTGAGGATCTTCTCCTCCTGCTGCTGCGCGATTGCCGCGCTGCCTGTCAGCAGCGCGCTGATGACCAGGACAGAGCTCAGCAAACGACGGTGGATGCCTGGGCGTTTCATCGAGAAAATCTCCTTGTCATTTAAAGTCACATGCTTCAAAAGTTGGGTGAATGACTGCTTGAGCTGCAATGCCGGCCCGATTGCCTGGCGCATATCATGCCGCAGCTTGCCTGATTTTTTCAGATTCCGGCCTTGGGTTGATCCCGATAACTGCTGCAAGCAGCGCCGAAAGCCTGAAAAAGTGCGGTCGAAATCGGATTCAGCTCGGCTTGCCACTCTGGATGCCATTGCACACAGATCGCAAAGCCAGTCTGCTCTTTCAGGCTGAAAGCTTCGACCAGACCATCCGGAGCGATCGCCTCGATGCGCAGACCCGGCGCCAATTGCTTGACGCCCTGACCATGCGATGAGTTGACCTGGATGCGATCCTTGCCGAGCAGTGCTGCCAAATGCCCGCCGGGCAGGATCTGCACGGGATGCTGATCGGCATAAGTGATTGCCGGTGTCTTTCCCTGCGGTGCGCGGTGATCGGCCAGACCCGGCTGTTCCTGCACCGCCTGATGGAGCGAACCGCCCAGGCTGACATTGATTTCCTGAAAACCGCGGCAGATCGCGAATATCGGCAGCCCAAGGTCGATGGCCTTGCGGATCAAGGGCAGGGTCCAGGCATCGCGGGCTGGGTCGAGCGGCAAAGCCGGGTTGTGTACCGACTCGTCGAAATGGCTTGGATGCACATTCGAAGGCGAGCCGGTCAGCATCAGGCCATCGGCCAGCGCCAGCAAATCGTCAAATTCATCAGTCGATGAGTCTGGAACGATCAGTGGCAGGCATCCGGCCAGCCGCACTGCGTCGATGTACTTCTTGCCGACGATATGAAAAGGATGTTCGCCGAGCTGACGGTTGCAACCTGGTACCAACACCACCGGCTTGCGCCGCACTGTGCCGGTCGGTTTGTGGAACGTCATGCAGCCCTCACCAATGCTTTGCGCAAGGTGTCGATCATCTGGTCGATATGGCTGCGTTCGATGATCAGCGGCGGGCTCAGCGCGACTGTGTCGCCGGTCGTGCGGATCAGCAGGCCCTGCTCCCAGCAGTCGAGGAAAAGCGAAAAAGCCCGCTTGCCAGGCTCACCCGGCAGCGGTGTCAACTCGACCCCGCCGATCAGGCCGATATTGCGGATGTCGATCACATGGGGCAGGCCTTTGAGCGAATGCAGGCCCTCGGCGAAATACCCCTGCATCTGTGTGGCACGGGTCAGCAGGCCTTCATCGGCATAAGTGTCGAGAGTTCCCAGGGCCGCAGCGCAGGCCAGCGGGTGACCTGAATAGGTGTAGCCATGGGGGAACTCGATCAGATGCTCCGGGCCGTTCATGAAGGTGTCATGAATCGCCTGCGTTGCGAATACCGCTCCCATCGGCACGCAGCCATTGGTCAGTCCCTTGGCAGCCGTCATCAGGTCCGGCGTGACGCCGAAGGTCTGCGCTGCAAAGGGCTGGCCGGTGCGGCCGAAACCGGTGATGACTTCGTCGAAGATCAGCAAGATGCCATGCTTGTCGCAGATTTCGCGCAGGCGCTGCAGATAGCCGACTGGCGGTATCAGCACGCCGGTCGATCCCGCCACGGGTTCGACGATCACGGCGGCGATCGTCGATGCATCATGCAGTGCAATCAGCTTTTCCAGATCGTTGGCGAATTCGGCACCCTGCAGCGGCTGGCCGACCGAAAAGGCATTGCGTGCCGGATCATGGGTGTGGCAGAGGTGGTCGACGCCGCCCAGCATCGGGCCGAACAACTTGCGGTTGCCGACGATGCCACCGACCGAGATGCCGCCGAAATTGACCCCGTGGTAACCGCGCTCGCGTCCGATCAGCCTGGTTCGTGATGCATCGCCGCGGACTCGGTGGTAGGCGATTGCCATCTTCAAGGCCGTATCGACTGACTCGGAACCCGAGTTTGTGAAGAAGACCTTGTTCAAGCCGGCGGGTGTCAATTCGATCAGACGGTTGGCCAGTTCGAAGACCTTCGGGTGCGCCATCTGGAAGGGCGGGGCGAAGTCAAGCAAGGCCGCCTGGCGCTGGATCGCCTGGACGATTTTCGGGCGGTTGTGGCCGGCATTGACGCACCAGAGGCCGGCGATGCCGTCAAGGATCTGCCGTCCCCGGTCGTCGGTGAAGATCATGCCGTCCGCGCCGGTGAGGATGCGCGGCGCCTGCTTGAACTGCCGGTTGGCAGTGAAGGGCATCCAATAAGCGTCTAGGTTCTGTGTCATCAAGCGGCTCCTGCAGCACGCTGGAGTTTAGACAATGCTGGCAGCGATTGAGCGCCATTGCCCAAATGATTTGCAGCAGCAATTTGCAGAACCGGGCTCCGGCAGGATCTAGGCCTTCATCCTGCCATGCAGCAGCGACAACATCGGTAGCAATTGCACCAGCATGATGCTGCTGAAGATCAGCGCGCAGCCGGCCAGACCCGCCGCATTCAATCGGTCACCCATCAGAAAATAGCCGAACAAGGCGGCGAACAAGGTCTCTGCTGACAGGATGATGGCGGCGTCTGCTGCAAGCGCATGGCGCTGTGCCACGACCTGCGCTGTGAAGGCCACACCGACCGAAAGCACACCGCCAAAGGCGATCGGCCCGGCGGCCGCTTGCAAGCCAGCCCAGCTGAACGGTTCGAACGCCAGCGCCCAGACCAGCGCGATTGCGCCGCAGACCAGGAACTGACCGCCAGCGACCAGGAACGGTGCCGCCATCCGGTCGGCGAAACGCCCGACCAGCAGGACATGGATCGCCCAGGGTATGGCCGAAGCGATGACCCATTGGTCGCCGGTCGTGATCTCCATCTGTTGCGCGCCGGACAGGAGGTAGGCGCCGGCCAGGCAAGCCAGCGCGCAAGGCCAGATCGACCAATGCGGCAGTTGCCGCAGCAGCAGCCAGCCCAGCACCGGGACCAAGGGCACATAGAGCGCGGTCAGAAAGCCCGCATTGGTGATGCTGGTGGTCTTGATGCCGATCTGCTGCAGCGCTGCACCCAGCAGCAGCAGCCCACCGAGCCCGCCGATCTTCAGCCAGTCGCCATTCTGCAAGGGCTGGCTTTGCCTTTGCAGGCTGCGCCATTCGATCACCATCAGCGGCAGCACCACCAGCGCGCCGATCAGGAAGCGCACGCCGGTGAACAGCATCGGACCGACATCGGCCATGGCCTGGCTTTGTGCCACGAATGCTGCGCCCCAGATCAGGGAGATGACGAGCAGCAGCAGGTTGGCACGGACTCGGTTCACAAAGAGCAGACTTGGCGGAGGAGGGCGCGATGATAAGCCCGCCCCCGCTCGATCAATCAATCATTCATCGCGGCTGCCGAAGATGCCCAACAAGGCCAGCAGTGACTGGAATACGTTGTAAAGGCTCAGATAGACGCCCAGCGTGGCGCTGATGTAGTTGGTTTCTTCACCGTCCTGCACACGCTTCAGGTCATAAAGGATGAAGGCCGAGAAAATGCCGATGGCCAGCACCGACAAGGTGATCATCAGCGCGCTCGACTGCAGAAAGATGTTGGCGATGCCAGCCACCAGCAACAGCATCATGCCGATGAAGAGGAATTTGCCCATCGAGCCGAGATCCCGCTTGATCACCGACGACAGCATGGCCATGCCGAAGAAGATCCCGCCAGTGCCGGCGAAGGCCGTCATGATCAGGTTGGCGCCGTTCGTCAATCCGAGCACCGAGCCGACCAGTCGCGACAGCATCAAGCCCATGAAGAAGGTGAAGCCGAGCAGCATCGGCACGCCAGCGGCCGAGCTCTTGGTCTTTTCGATTGCATACATGAAGCCGAAAGCGCCGACCAGGAAGACGATCAGGCCGATACCAGGCGACATTGCGCGCGACAAGCCGCTGCTGACACCGATCCATGCGCCGAGCACAGTCGGCACCATCGACAAGGCGAGCAGCCAGTAGGTGTTGCGCAGTACGCGATTGCGTTCGGCAGGGGTGGTGGTCTGGAAGGTTTCGAAGGGGTAGTTCTGGATATTTTGATTCATGACAATTCCTTTGGGTTGGATGAAAGATTAGAAATGGCGAGCTTCGCCAGACGCTTGTTGCGGCTGCGAATGTTGAGGGCCTCCACAATCAGCGAAAAAGCCATGGCGGCGTAGAGGTAGCCTTTAGGGACATGCTGATCCAAGGATTCAGCGACCAGCAACATGCCGACCATCACCAGAAAAGAAAGCGCCAGCACCTTGACCGAAGGGTGGTGCTCGATGAAATCGCCGATTGGCTTGGCCGCCAGCAGCATCACTGCGACCGAGGTGATCACGGCCGCGACCATCACGCCGAGCTGATCGACCATGCCGACGGCGGTGATGACCGAGTCAAGCGAGAAAACAATGTCGATCAGTGCGATCTGGCTGATCGTTACCCAGAAAATCCGCCGACCTGCGGCTTTCAATGCAGTATCGTCACCGGACTTGGCCGTTGGCTGATGCCCTAGTTCGCGCGCCTCGACCTCGATGAAGATCTCGTTCGAAGCTTTGTAAAGCAGGAACAAGCCGCCGATCAGCAGCACCAGGTCCCGACCGCTGATGCCTTGGTTGAATACGTGGAACAGATCGGCAGTCAAGCCCATCATCCAGGTCAATGTGAACAGCAGCAAGAGCCGCGAGACCATCGCAAAGCCTAGGCCCAAGCGCCTGGCCCGGTTTTGCAGTGGCCCGGGTAGTCTGCCGACCATGATCGAAATAAATATTATGTTGTCGATGCCCAGGACGATTTCCAGGGCGGTCAACATCGAGAAGGCGATCCAAAGGTCAGGGTCGAGAAGAAAGGAAAAATCCATAGTCGATGTCCATTGATGTCAGGGTAGCGCTGCGGCAACCCTGCTGAGGCAGAAGTAAAACGCTGCAGTAGCCGGCGCATGCCGGCCAGCTTCAGACCGGCTGGATGCGGGGAGGCCGCTGCGGCCCTTCGAGATGCGGTGGCGCAGTCAGGGTCAGTTTCAGGAATTGCAAGGCCTGCGAGTCTCGATCGAGCTTGACGGCAGTCTGTCTGGCACCGATCCAATCAGGCAGGTCAACCGCATCATCGGCTTGAGCGAACTTTTGGGACTCGATCGACCCGGACGGGTCGCCTGTACCGTCATCGGCATCGATCACTGCGCTGTTCAGGTTTGATGCCTGCTGCTGGTCGGCAATGTCAACTTGCGCGGCCACAGGCATCGTCATGCAGGCGAGCATCAGGGCATAGAGAAAGGCGGTAAACCAGCGGGGCATGATGTTCGCATTCTACATTTTTCCGGCTTCAGGCGTCGGCTGCTGATTGCAACAATGAGGTCAAGGCCTGGTTGCAAACTAGAGCGACTGATATGCGAACGCGTTGCTTGCCGCTGGTTCTGAAGCGAGTTCGCCTTGTCAATCTGCGCAAAATTGGTTCTGGGCTCAGGGTTCCGGGCGCCGGGCAATGCTCGGCAAAGCCAGGATGGGTGCTCTGCTCCGTTCATGCTCGGGCCAGCGTACCGATCCTTCGCCAGGCATAAGCGGTCCTCAGGACCGCTTATGTCCGGGCTCAGTCACCCGTCGTCGGCCCATGGCCGCCGCCTCCTTCTTTACTTCACTGCGCAGAACACCCATCCTGCCGTCATCACATGCTGACCTGCGGCCAAACGAGATAGCGCGGAATGGAGCAAGCGGTGAGCGACGCAGCGAATTCAGGGGAAATTACCGGGCGCGAGGTCGGCTTGCAGGTAAGCCAGTTCTTCTGCGCTGAAGCCAGCGGCCTTGCGCGCCTCTAGATTGAAGGGCTTGCGCAACCTGGGTGCGGCGAAACGCTTGGCTAGTTCTGGGTAAATGCCGACCGGGTCGAGGCCCCGCTCGCGGCAGAGATTGCGATACCAGCGGTTGCCGATCTCGACATGGCCGATCTCGTCGCGCAGGATGATGTCGAGGATTTCTACCGCGCGCAGATCGCCCGCGCGCGTCAACTTGGCCTGCAGCGGTGGCGTGGCGTCGAGCCCGCGTGCCTCCAAAGTTCTCGGCACCAGCGCCATGCGTGCCAACAGGTCACCGGCGGTGCGCTCGGCCATCGCCCAAAGACCGTCATGGGCGTCAAAGTCTCCATAGACATGGCCGAGGCTTTGCAGGTGCTGATGCAGCAAGCTGAAATGCAGGGCCTCTTCGGCGGCCACTTTCAGCCAGTCGAGATAGAACTCGCGTGGCATGCCGTCAAAACGCCAGATCACGTCGAGCGCCAGATTGATCGCGTTGAATTCGATATGCGCGATCGCGTGCAGCAGCGCGGCGCGTCCTTCCAGTGTGAACGGCGAGCGGTTCGGCACCTGCAGTGCCGGCAGCAACAGCGGCTTCAGCGGCCTGCCGGGTAGCCCATCGGGTGCAACAAACTGCCGCGCCGGGTCCAATGCCCACCCGGCCATGACATCGGCGTAAAGCTTGGCGGCAGCGCTGACTTTTTCTGCCGGGTCGGTGAGGCAAAGGACTTGCAGCGCACGCGAACGGGTTTCCATCATCACTCTCTTCCCAGGCTGGCCGCAGAGCGTCTGATTGTGCACCGCTAAACTGCACCGATTTGTGCTGGAGCAGCCATGGCAATTTATCAATTGGACGAACGGATCCCTGAAGTCGATGAATCGGCCTGGGTCGCCGATAGCGCGCAGGTCATCGGCAGCGTGCATCTGGCCGAAGATGTCAGTATCTGGTTCAACACGGTGCTGCGCGGCGACAACGACCTGCTGACCATAGGCCGAGGCACCAACATCCAGGACTGCTCGGTCCTGCATACCGATATGGGATTTCCCCTGCGGCTTGGCGAAGGGGTTTCGATCGGGCATCAGGTGATGCTGCACGGCTGCACGGTGGGCGATCATTCCTTGATCGGCATTGGCGCCGTGGTGTTGAACGGGGCCATCATCGGCAAGCATTGCCTGGTCGGCGCTGGTGCCTTGGTGACCGAAGGCAAGGTTTTTCCCGATGGTTCGCTGATCGTTGGCAGCCCGGCCAAGGTCGTGCGTGAACTGACGCCTGAGCAAATCGCCGGACTGCAGTCGATTGCCCGGCAATATGTGGTGAATTCGCGCCGCTTCAAGGCCGGACTGAAGAAGATCAGCGAATGAGCGAGTTGCATAAATTCCTGTTTGAAGGGCTACCGGTGCGCGGCCTGCTGGTGCGCTTGACCGACAGCTGGCGCGAGGTATTGAAGCGGCGCGAGTCGATCGGCGCTCATCCGCCTGAGCTGCGCGCGCTGCTCGGTGAAATGGCAGCCGCGGCGGTATTGATGCAGTCGAACATCAAGTTCAACGGCGCCTTGATCCTGCAGGTATTTGGCGATGGGCCGGTCAAGCTGGCGGTGGCCGAAGTGCAACCGGACCTCAGCTTTCGCGCCACCGCCAAGTTGATCGGCGAGGTGCCAGTCGGTGCGCAGCTTGAGGCCATGCTGAACCTGCATGGCCAGGGCCGCTGCGCGATCACCCTTGACCCCAAGGACCGTCTGCCAGGCCAGCATCCTTACCAGGGGGTGGTGCCGCTGCATGGCGATCAGCGTGAGCCGCTGCAAAAACTCTCCGAGGTGCTCGAACATTACATGTTGCAGTCCGAGCAACTCGACACCCGGTTGGTGCTGGCTGCCAATGACGAGATCGCTGCCGGATTGCTGATCCAGCGTATGCCGGTTCAGGGAGATGCCAATCTGGCAGGCAAGACTGCGCGCAACGAGGACGACATCGGCCTGTCTGACGCCTTCAACCGGATTGCCATCCTGAGCGCGACGCTGAAGCCCGAAGAGCTGTTGGGGCTTGATGCCCAGACCATCCTGCGCCGGCTTTTCTGGGAAGAGCAGGTGCGCTGTTTCGAGCCGCTGACGCCCAAGTTCGCTTGCAACTGCTCACGTGAGCGCGTCGGCCAGATGCTCAAGGGGCTGGGCCGCGAAGAGATTGACAGCGTGCTTGCCGAGCGCGGCGATGTGGAAATCGGCTGCGAATTTTGCGGTCTGCAATATCACTTCGATCAGGTTGATGTCGGCGCGCTGTTCGCGCCCGAGCTGGCAAGACTGGGTGGCAGCGATAGGGTGCAGTGACCGGCTTTGCAAGCCGATTCGGGCTGAGTCGCCGCAGGCGTTAAACTGCGCGATCTTCAACGAGTGAGCGATTGCCAAACCATGATCAGAATCGCCATCGTCGATGACAACGCCATCATTCGAGCCGGCTTGCGCCAGTTCTTTTCCGAACAAGCTGATTTTGTGGTGATTGCCGAGGCAGTCAACGGCCATGAGGCGCTTGACATTGTCGAGCGCGGCGAAGTCGATGTGCTGCTGCTCGACCTGTCGATGCCTGACCAGAGCGGCGTCGATGCGCTCGTATCGATCAAGTCGGCGGCACCCGATCTGCCGGTGGTAATCCTCAGCGGCTTTCCTGAAGCCCATTACGCCAACGCGATGATGCGGCGCGGTGCCAGTGCTTATCTGAACAAGGACTGCGATCCCGAGGACATCGTCAAGGCGATCCGCTTTGTGCATCGTGGCCGGCATATGACCAAGTTCATCCAACCGGTCAACGCCGGTGGTCAACGCCAGCTCGAAAAGCCGGGGTCAGTCAGACCGGGTTGGCCTGGACGCAAATGGTGATCGGTCGGTCTCGCTGAGCTGAGCTCAGGCCGCAGCCGATTCAGGTATTACCGCCATCAGACTGGTGCCGCGGCCGGGTGAAGATTGCAGGTTCAAGTTGCCGCCTTCGGCTTCGACCCGAAAGCGCATGCCCAACAGACCATAGGCGCCGCCGCGGATCGCCTGGCTGTCGAAGCCGACGCCATCGTCGCGCACCAGTATCTCGACCTGACCCGCATTTGAGCTCATGCTCACCCACACCTGTTTTGCCTGGGCATATTTGGTGATGTTGGTGATCGCCTCTTGCACCAATCGATAGACCATCAACTCGGCCGAGGCGGACAACTTGACCTCCTCGAGCGTGCAATACACATCAATGCCTGATTGGTCTGAAAACTCCTGAGTCAGTATTTCAAGCGTCGCGATCAAGCCGAGGTTGCTCAAGGTCGATGGGCGCAGGTCTTCGATGATGCGCCGACCCATGGCGATACTGGAATTCAGCGTTTCGACCAAATGGGCCAGCCTTTCCAAGGCCTCGGGCGCGATGCCGGTGAGTCGCGACCTGATGCGCGCTGCATCGAGCTTGGCCGAAGTCAGCAGAGCGCCGAGTTCGTCATGCAGATTGCGCGCCAGGCGGTTGCGTTCATCCTCGCGCGCGGTCTGCAAATGCTGGGTCAGTTCGGTCAGTTGTACCGTGCGTTGGCTGACCTCGATTTCCAGACGATCGCGTTCATGCTGGATCGCGTTCTTCAGATTCTCCTGGTGCGCCATGACCACCCTGGACTGACGCAGGTAAAGGAAGATCCCGATCAGACTGAACAGGCTGAGTGCGAACATGCCGATACGGCTGAAAGTCAGCGTCCGGTAGATGTTGGTACGGTTGTTCGCCGTGGCTTGGGTCGAGGTGCTCTGCAGTTCCACGATCTCGGCCCGGATTTCATTCATCAGTTCGTTGCCGCGGCCAGCACTGACCATCTCGATCGCCGCCTCACTCTCGCCACGATCGAATGCCGAAATCGTGCGCGTCAGTTCGGCCAGTTTTGCCTCTGACAAACGGTGCATACGGCCAAGCAGATCCATGATTTTCGGTTCGTCTGCATGGTCCCGATCAAGCTTGGGGAAGGCATCGGCCACCTGTTTGAGACCGACTTCATAGGGTTGCAAAAACTCCTTCTGTCCGGTCAGCAGATAGCCCCGTTGACCGGTTTCACTATTGAGCATGCCCTCGGTCAACTGCCAGGCCGTCATCCGTTCGGCCTGAACCTGTGCCAATTCGCGCAGTGTCGTAGTCGCTTGCCAGTAACTGCCTTCGCTGAGCAGAACCATGGCTGCAGCAAGAAAGCAAGCCAGCGGGAAGACCAAGGAGTTGCGTTTATTCAGCCAGCCAGAGTTCATGAACAGTTCCCGGTGCAAAATACGGCAGTATCCAACGCGGAAGGCGTGAATAAATCATGATTCGAATTGCCATTATCGATGACCACGCTATTGTGCGCGCCGGATTGCGCCAGTTCTTCGCCGACCAGGCTGATTTTTCGGTAGTTGCTGAAGCGGCCAGCGGCCGTGAGGCGATCGAAATCGTGCGACGCGGCGATGTCGATGTGATCGTGCTTGACATCGCTTTGCCTGACCAGAGTGGGGTTGAAACGCTGGCTGCCATCAAAGCTCGTGCGCCCGATCTGCCGGTGCTGATCTTTACAGGCTACCCCGAGGCTCATTACGCGGTCAGTCTGTTGCGCCAAGGCGCCAGCGGCTACCTGAACAAGGACTGCGACCCGGAGGAAATCGTCAAAGCCATCCGTATCGTCAGTCGTGGGCGCAAGTACCTGACCGAATCCTTGGCCGATCGTCTCGCCAATGGCTTGCGGGAGGGAGGGAACAAGCCCCCGCATGAGCAGTTGTCCGAGCGCGAGTTACAGGTGTTCTTGCGTCTGGCCAAGGGCGAAACGGTCAGCCATATGGCCAATGGCATGTCCTTGAGCGTCAAGACGATCAGCACCTACCGCAGTCGTGTGCTGGAAAAGTTGGCCCTCGTATCGAATAGCGAGTTGACCTACTACGCCTTGAAGAACGGCTTGATTCTCTAGGGATGCTCTGCATAACTCATTCGCGAGCGGGTGCAGCGCGGATCGGGATGGGATGCAAGGCGCATTTTGCAGCCAATAGCGCGTGCTATTGGTAATAAATGCAACGCCGCAGACCGCCCGAGGCCGGTCTAGCACAAGCCGTGAGGGGCTATGCAGAGCATCCCTCGTACATCGTTGCGTCAATCAGCTTACGAATGAAATTGATGCGTTCGTTCGTCAGGCAAGGCGCGAACCACAGCCATAGCCATAGCTATGGCGAGGATTTGCAACGCAGCACGGCGGACGAAGGCGCGATTTCATGTCAGTGGTTTGACGGAACGATGTACTCGTCAACCCTTGGCGTCGGCACTCAACAGGCGGCAATACTGGATCAGACCGTCGATGTCGTGCGATTTATCGAACACCTCGTCGGCGCCCAGTTGAAAGCATTTGCGTCGCATGTCCTGGGTGGCGTAGTTGGTCAGCACCACCAGCTTCGGCGCATCGGACAGCTCAGCGCCGGCCTGGATCACGCCGAGGCCTGAACCGGTTTTTAGAAAAATATCGATGATGACCAGGTCGACAGCGACGCCGGGTTGCCTCAACCACTCCACTGCGGTGCTTTCGTCCTCGGCCACGCCGATCACCTTGATCGGGGCGAGTTCCTCAAGCGTGGCGATCAAATTTTCACGAATGACCAGGCTGTCTTCGACGATGTAGGTCTTGAGATGACTCATGGGCTACGTTCTTGCCTCGGCTTGATGCTGCAGCGCTGTCGTAGCCGGCGTTGCAGCGGGTTGCATGGAGATTGGATTAGCTGCACTGTGCCTTGGAATGTGGTGAGACACCATCGGCCTCAGTTCCATTCCCATGTAGGACAAAGCCTACGGGGGCTTGGCGGTTGCGCTCTGGTTCGGTCAGCGAAGTTGCCAAGGCCGTTCGGGTGGGTATTCGACGCTCTGCGAAGTCCGAAAGACCCGTCCATCCTTGAAGTGGACATTGAAGCGCAGCAGATAGCCGCCCTGGTCGGGGGCGACGTTCCAGTCCCAGACATCCTCTTGGCTGAGCTTGAAACTGACCCGGGTGCGTTCACGGCCCAGCATCCGGCTGACCTGATCCGGCGTCATGCCCGGCTCAATGCGTAGCCGATTGGCCTCGGTCAAGGTATTTTCGACGCTACGAACCTTGTCGTCGGCGCCCAGTTTGACCATGTAGCAAGTCTGGCCCAGCGGTTGCGATGAATATTCGAGCGTTCTGCCGCCATCGCTGTCGGTCCAGATGCGCGATGGTTTGCCATGGATTTTGAGGACATCAGCGCCCAGGCTGATGCCCGGCAGGATCTGTTGTTCCATGCTGACGCAGCCGGCCAGACCAAAGCTGAAAAGCAGCAGGGCAAGGCGAAAGATCATCAGGCGGCATAGGGCCATGGCGGATTCCTCGGGTTCGATTGAACGGGTCAGGCCCGCAGCATCCCACCTTCGGCCTGACTTGCCAAGCCTTCTGACGCCGTCCCCTGCAGCGGGGACAGCAGCTTGACGATCGTTGCTTGAACTGAGACTGTCCGGCCACGGTATTGTTTGCGCCTGCGCGCTGCATCCGACTCAAATCCTTGCGGAGGCTGGCAATGGCTGATTCAAAAGGCAATGGTTTCCCTTGGGCTGGTGTGGCGGTTCTGGCCGCATTCGTCGGCAGTACGCAGTTGGTACCGCATGCTTTCGATCAGCTTCGTCCACCCGAAAAATTGCGGGCTCAGCAGGCCGTGAATGCCGAACTGGAGGTCGATGCGAGGCTCTGGGAGGATCCTTTCACCGCCCTGCGTCGCTTTGAGGCCGAGCGAGCAGAACGCTGCGAAAAAACCAAGAAGACGGAAGAGATCAAGAGCTGTTCGGGCGGCCCGCAGAAGCTCCGCGAGCCCAGGCAACTTCGCAGACTACTCGACCGCAACGGCGACAGCGACTTGAGCGAATCGCTGGTTGTGCTGGCAATGGTTCCGGGCAACCCTTTTGTCGGCGCTGAAGAAACTCGCAGGCGCCTGCGCTATGCGATCCTGGCCGGTCTGCAAGCCAAGGGCTATGTGCCCGATAACGCAGAACGGATTGGCCTGCTTGAATTTGACACCCAGGGACTGAAAAGAGATTGCCGGCCCGTCGAAGAATTACGCGCCGACCTGAGCGCTTCACCTGCTGCCGGAGCTCCCGTGCTTGAAGCCACCAAGCCGGCGATGGACTGCCCGAAGGTCCATTTCAAGACCGGTGAAATAGCTGGCTTGGAAAAATTTACGGTGCCTTACGAAATGTTGTCGAAGCAGGACAAGTTTCGTGAAGTTGATGTTTCGGGCAACGCGCAGCGCTTTGAACAGGTGGCTCTGCTCTGGATCGATGAAGCGGCCTTGCCGGAATCCAAGCTCGATTCTCTGGCACGCATGCTCGATGCCATGTTCGGACCTCAAGTCGTGTCTGAACAAGCACCATGCATCAAGAAGGAAAAGACTGTGCCCAGGCTCGCTGTGATCGGCCCATCTTCCACCGATGCATTGCGCATGGTCGTGAACGAATTGCGTGTGGCCAGCAAGGCCTTTGCTGACAAGGCTGATGGCTTGGTGAGGGCCCAAGTTGATCCGCCACAGACCTGTGGCTGTCTGAGTCCCGACCTTGATTCGTCGAGCGGCAAGGCGCGATGCCAAATGGCGAGGATTCCGCAATCAGCGAGGCAAGGTTATCGTTTGTTGGCTGGCGCAGAAATTCTCAATGCCGGTTCCACGGCCTCCGACAATATGCTCGACGATTTGAAGAGGCAGAAGATCGAAGCCTTCCTGAATGAACAATTCAACCGCATGCTGGGGGATAAGCCGCCGGTGACGATCGATTTCAAACGCACGATCAGCACCGATGATGTCCTGATCAAGCGCTTGGTCGCTGAGTTGCAGCTACGCCTTCCGGAAGGCGCCCATCGGCGGGTTGTCGTAATTGCCGAGCGGGATTCGACCTATTCGCAATTGCTGCTCAGTGAACTGAAGTTCCGCTTGCGTGATTTCCATAATCTGACGCTCGATCCCTATTATTTCTTCCGCGGTATCGATGGTGTCACCACCTTGAATTCCAGCCGCGATGAACCTGACAAAGGCAGCGCAAACAGGAATGGCAAAGCGGAGACCGCGCTGGAATGGCCTGAGAGCCGGGATCAGCTTGACTATTTGCGCCGTCAAGCGCAATCGTTGAAGTCCAGCGAATCACAAGCAGGAGCTGACCCGATCGGGGCCATCGGGATTTTTGGCAACGATGTGCATGACAAGTTGCTGGTGCTGCAAGCATTGCACGACACCTTCGCCGACAAGGTGTTCTTCACTACCGACATGGATGCGCGCTTTTTGCATCCCCGCACGCAGGCCTTCACCCGGAATTTGATCGTCGCGAGCAGCCTGCCACTGGAGTTTTACCGGCCCCGGGCCGGTGATCTCGATCTGCAAGCAGGAACGCCGCCGTTTCGCAATGTCTACCAGACGGCCGCCTTTTTGGCTGCGCGACAGGCGGGTTGCCGGAGTGTTGAATGCAAAGCGCTTGAGCGCAAGGCTGAATTGAAGGCCCTGGACAACCCCTCTCTTTACGAGGTGGGCCGCAGCGGTGTTGTGCCTTTGAGCGGCTATGCGCTGACCCAGCGTCCAGCGCAGTCTGCCGGTTCACGCGCCTTAGTAGCCGGGCTGATTGTCTTGTTGATGCTGGGCGGCTTGCTGGTCTGGCCTTCGACGCCGGCGATCCGTGAAGTCCGCAGCGGTTTCTTGAACTATCCACCGCCGTTGATCTCGATGACCTTGCCCGGTGTGGTGTTGGTGGCGTTGTATTCGGCCTTGGGCGCTTATGTGCTGTGCTCCTTGATCGAATTCGTCCATCCCCAGCAGGTCAGTTTTGTGCAAACGCTGCTGCTTGCCGCCCTGTCAGGCTTTGGCGCCTTGCTGGCGGTGTTGACGACCTTGTTGTTGCGCCGTGCCTCCAGCAGCAAGACGGCGGCCGGTGTCGACGGCCTGCATGCCGGGTTGTTGCTGCTGGTGGCTATGGCCTGGGTCTGGATGGCCTGGCCGGCTGCAAGCCGGCCAGCTTGTCAGGATTGTGAGCCGGTGACCTGGCTGGATGGAGTCAGCGCCTGGCCATCGCACTTGATCCATTTGTTCGCATTGATGGTGATTCTCTGCGCGATGGACTTTGCCTGGTTCAAGACCATAGGTCGGCGAAAAGAGGATACGGACTGGTTGTTCTTGCCGACCTTGCGACCGCATTCGATGTCCCGGTCGAATTTCCGCAATCTCTGGCGCGAATGGCTCGACCACATCAGCATTGCGAACTGGAAACGCCGGCCGGGAACGAGCCATCGATTTCTGCGCTTGTGGCTGCAATATGGGAGCAGGGGCGAGAGTGGTCCGCGTGCGCTGCGCAGTGCAGTGATGTATGGTTTGACCGTGCTGCTGATTGGCTCCTTGTTCTTCGCCTTGAATGACGGCCAGGTACCGATGGTGCCGGTGCGTGGCACCGAACATCGGCAACTGGTGCAAGCGACGCTGTATGCGATCTTGTTGCTATTGCCTTTGCTGGTGGCCGCCGTCGCAGATGCCACTTTGCTATTGTTCAGTTTCATCCGACATCTGAATGCAGGCCGCACGGTGTATCCGAAGCGAGTCATCCGTCACTTCGCCGCCGCGCTCGGCGACAGGGATTTCAAAGCCTGGCAATTTCGATTTCAAGCCTTGCCTGCTGATCGTCTTGCCGGGACCAAGCGCGCTTCGGCCTGCCATTGCCTGCTCGACGATTGGCTTGATGTGCAGGTGGTTGCGCGGCGCACCGAACTTGTCTCCGGCTTGGTGATCGGTCCATTTTTCGTGTTGGCGCTATTGGTTGTGGCGCGCAGTTCATTGTTCGACAACTGGTCGCTGACCCCTGCGATCGCGATCTCAGCCTGCGTCTATCTGGGTTGGCTGATCCTGCTGGCTGCGCTGCTCAAACTGGCCGCAGAAAACACCAGGCGCCGCGCCTTGACCAGCATGAATGCCGATTTGCAGTGGTTGTGTGGCCAAAAGGATGCTGAGCTGGCTCAGTTGGTCGAACCGTTCAAACGTCTGATCGCTTCGGTCGAGGGCAATCAAACCGGCGCCTTTGCCGGCTTGTTTGATCAGCCATTGCTGAAGGCATTGCTGGTTCCGCTTGGCGGGGCCGGAGGCACCCAATTGTTCGAGCGCTTGCTGTAAGGCCAGTGAGTCAGGCCGCAGCCCAGACATTCATTCATCAGCGACTTGTCGCCAGACATGGCCGGATTGGGCCCGATGCACCAGAATGCAGGCAAGGTTTTTAGTCAATGGCGCAATGCTTGAAAGGATCAATTGATGCATATCGGCATCCTCACTGGCGGCGGCGACTGCCCTGGATTGAACGCAGTGATTCGGGCGGTAACGCTGGCGCTGATCAATGAATGCGGCGCTCGTGTCACCGGCATCGAGCGTGGTTTTCTCGGACTGGTCGAGCGTCAGGTCAGGCCGCTCGATGCCGTTGCGGTCAGCGGCATCCTGGCGCAGGGCGGCACGATTCTGGGTACCCACAACCGCTGTGATCCATTCCATTACTTTGGCGAAAACGGTGCCGATGTTTCGCTGCGCACCATTGCTTTCGCGCGTGAGTTGGGGCTTGACGCGCTAATCGTGATCGGTGGCGATGGCACGATGGCGATCGCCGACCGTCTGAGCCGCCTTGGCTTGCCGGTGGTTGGTGTACCCAAGACGATCGACAACGATTTGTTTCTGACCGACCGCACCTTCGGTTTTGACAGCGCGGTCGCCGTCGTGGCTGAGTCGCTGGATCGCCTGGAAACCACGGCGCGCAGCCATGGACGGGTGATGATCGCAGAAACGATGGGTCGCTACGCCGGCTGGATCGCGCTTGAAGCCGGCATCGCCGGCGGCGCCGATGTGATCCTGATCCCCGAACTTCCTTATCGGGTCGAGGTGGTCGCCGCCTTGTGTCAGCAAAGGCAGAGTCAGCCTGGACATACCTTGATCTGCATCGCCGAGGGCGCGCATCCGGTCGATACCGGGCAGGTGGTGGCGTGCCGATTGGCTGACAGCCCCGATCCGATCCGTCTCGGCGGCGTCGGTGCATTGCTGGCTCAGCAGTTGCAGCCTTTTTTGGAGAGCGAAGTCCGCACGACCCTGCTCGGGCATGTGCAGCGCGGCGGTTCTCCGACAGCGTTTGACCGCGTCCTTGCAACGCAGTTCGGCTGGGAGGCGGCGCAACTGGTCAAGCAGGGGCGTTTCGGCCGCATGGTGGCGCTGCAAGGTGCGTCCTGCACCAGCGTGCCGATCTCCGAGGTGGCGGGGCGCAATCGCCTGGTGCCGGCCGAGCATGATCTGCTGCAGGCTGCGCGCAGCCTGGGTGTGTCGCTGGGCAGTTGAACAGGCTCAGTTGCTGCGGCGATGCAATTCGCTTGCAGGCTGAATGACCTGCAGCGCAGCATTTACCCTGGATTGACCCAGGCCTGCAATCAGGTGCCAGGTCAGGTCAGCGCCGGCCAGCGCAGTGCGGATCGAGGCATCGACCGGGCCGCGTACATGTGGACCATCGCGCTGCAAGCCGTCGGGAATCCATGGCAGGTCAATGGCGGTCAGCAAGGTGACCGCACAGCGCCGGTGGAATGCCAGGCCGGGCGCGAGCAATGAATCGTCCTGGAACAGCATATGGCTGTAGACGGCCGTCATCAAGGCGGTGGTGTCGCACAGCACCAGATCGTGGCAAAGCGCTGCCGCGTCGATCTGCTCGGTCTGGGTGCGGGCAATGTCGGCTTGTTCATGGGCTTGTGGCGTACGGCCTGCCGCCTTGCACCAGTCGCGCAGGAATTCGGGCACTACGGTGCAGCGCAAACCAGTGGCCTTGGTGAGTTCCCGATTCAGACTTTGAGCCAGATCGGTCTTGCCGGTGCTTTCGGCGCCGACGATGGCGATCAAGATCCCGGCCATCAATGCTCAGGCCGTCGCAGCCTGTGGCTGACGTTGCCAAGCGCGCCAACCCGCTACCGACATCGGGATGAATACTGCGTACAGCAGCACGGTCAGCCAGTAACCCTTGAAGGCAAACAGGCTTACGCTGACGACGTTGACCACAATCCAGACAGCCCAGTTTTCCTGGTATTTTCGTCCGAGCAACCATTGACCCAACAGGCTGGCAACGGTTGGAAACGCATCCCAAAAAGGCAGGTTGGAGTCGGTATATTGCTTCAGGAACAGTCCCAATATCGGCCAGGCCAGCAGGGTTACGGTCACGGCGATGATCAATCCGCGAAGGCTAAGTCGGCGCACCTGGAGCGCTCGACCGTCTTCGCTGCGCCCGCGCAGCCATTGCCACCAACCCCATAAAGCCAGACTGGCAAACAGCAACTGCAGCGAGGCCTCGCCATACAGCTTGCCATCCCAGAACAGCCAGAAATAAAGCAGCGAGCTGAGCAAGGCCAAGGGCCAAGCCAACACCTGCACGCGCATATTGCACACGACCATCCAGACCGACAGCGAGACTGCAATCAGCTCGGTCCAGGTGACGATGCCGCCCGCCAGCGCGAAGGCTGGCTGCAGCAGCAGCGATTGATCCAGCCAGGTCAACGTCATGAGCGTCCGGCAGCTTGCCTCAGTGGCGTACCTGCACGTAGATCTCGTCCGGCTTGATCATGCCGAGCTCGAGGCGTGCTTTCTCCTCGACCATCTCCAGCCCCTCGCGCAGATCGATCAACTCGGCTTCGAGTTGAGCGTTGCGTGCGCGAGCCTGTTCGTTGGCGGCCTGGACCTGAGCCAGTTCCGTGCTCAACTGCCCGCCGCGCGGCAAGCTTCCCTTGCCCAGCCAGAGCTGGGCCTGAATCATCAGCAGGAATGCAGCCAGGATCAGGGCAATGACTTTCACGAGCCGACCTCAGTGAAGTTGGAACTCAGCGCAGGTTGTAAAAGGCACGCCGCCCTGGATAGGATGCGATGTTGCCGAGGTCTTCCTCGATGCGCAGCAACTGGTTGTACTTGGCCATGCGGTCCGAACGGCTCAGGGAACCAGTCTTGATCTGGCCGACGTTGGTGCCAACGGCGATGTCGGCAATCGTCGAGTCCTCGGTCTCGCCCGAGCGGTGCGAGATCACGCAGGTGTAGCCCGCACGCTTGGCCATCTCGATGGCGGCGAAGGTTTCGGTCAAGGTGCCGATCTGGTTGATCTTGATCAGGATCGAATTGGCGATGCCCTTGTCGATGCCTTCCTGCAGGATTTTCGTGTTGGTGACGAACAGGTCGTCACCGACCAACTGGACTTTTTTGCCCATGCGCTCGGTCAGATGCTTCCAGCCATCCCAGTCGCCTTCGGCCATACCGTCTTCGATCGAGATGATCGGGTATTTATCGGCCCAGGTGGCCAGCATGTCGGTCCAGGCAGGTGCCGACAATGTCAGACCCTCGGCGCCGAGCACATAGTGGCCGTCTTTGTAGAACTCGCTCGCTGCGCAGTCCAGGCCCAGCGCGATCTGCTCGCCAGCGGTGTAGCCAGCCTTGTCGATCGCTTCGAGGATCAACTGGATCGCCGCTTCATGGCCGGCCAGGCTCGGCGCAAAACCGCCTTCGTCGCCAACTGCCGTGCTCATGCCGCGGTCGTTGATGATTTTCTTCAATGCATGGAAGACTTCGGCGCCATAGCGGATCGCTTCGCGGAAGGTCGGTGCACCGACCGGGATGATCATCAATTCCTGCAGGTCGAGGCCGTTATTGGCATGAGCGCCGCCGTTGATCACGTTCATCATCGGCACCGGCAACTGCATCGCGCCTGAGCCGCCGAAATAGCGGTACAGCGGCAGGCCGGATTCTTCAGCTGCGGCCCTGGCGACTGCCATTGATACCGCCAGCGTCGCATTGGCGCCAAGGCGGGCCTTGTTCTCGGTGCCATCAAGGTCGATCAGCGTCCGGTCCAGAAAAGCCTGCTCGGAAGCGTCCAGGCCGAGCACGGCTTCGGAAATTTCGCTATTGACATGTTCGACGGCGCGCAAGACGCCGCGGCCGAGGTAGCGGCTCTTGTCGCCGTCGCGCAACTCGATCGCTTCGCGCGATCCGGTCGAAGCGCCCGAAGGCACTGCGGCCCGGCCCATCACACCTGATTCAAGCAGCACGTCGCATTCGACGGTAGGGTTGCCGCGGCTGTCGAGGATTTCTCGGCCGACGATGTCAACAATGGCACTCATTTTTATCTCCAGATATTCATTGGGTCTGCCGGTTCATCGGACTTGCAGACCTTTGCGCAGCAAGCGCCTGAGGATGCAGCCTGAGATGGAACTCAGCAGGAAAAATAGTTTTGCAAAAAGGGATCAGCAACTGAAGTCGTTTTCAAGCAGGGCCTGGCTCTTGATCACCCGGTCGATCGCAACCAGTTGCTCAAGCAATGCCCGCATATGTTTCAGGGGGACTGCGTTCGGGCCATCGGACATCGCATTGGCTGGGTCCGGATGGGTTTCCATGAACAGGCCGCCGATTCCGACTGCCACCGCGGCGCGCGCCAGCACCGGCACGAATTCGCGCTGTCCTCCCGAGCTTGCACCATTGCCGCCGGGCAGTTGTACGCTGTGGGTGGCGTCGAACACCACAGGTGCTCCGGTCTGGCGCATGATCGCCAGCGAGCGCATGTCAGAGACCAGATTGTTGTAGCCGAAGCTGGCGCCGCGCTCGCAGGCGAAGAAGCGGTCTTCGCTCAGGCCTGCTTCACGCGCTGCGGCACGTGCCTTGGCGATCACATGGACCATGTCGCCGGGAGCGAGGAACTGGCCTTTCTTGATGTTCACAGGCAGACCGGACTGAGCCACGGCGCGGATGAAGTCAGTCTGTCGGCACAGAAATGCCGGAGTCTGCAGCATGTCGACGACCGCTGCAACCGCCGGGATTTCGGCTTCGCTGTGCACATCGGTCAATATCGGCAGGTGCAGTTCACGCTTCACCTTGGCAAGGATTTCCAGCCCGGCAGTCATGCCAGGCCCGCGGAATGAGGTGCCTGAGCTGCGGTTGGCCTTGTCGTAGCTGGATTTGAAGATGAAGGGGATGCCGAGTTCGGTGGTGATTTCCTGCAAGCGCCCGGCAACTTCCATCTGCAAGCCTTCCGACTCGACGACGCAGGGACCCGCAATCAAAAAGAAGGGCTTGTCCAGTCCGACTTCAAAGCCGCAAACATTCATGCTCGGTTCGCTTTCAAACGATGCGTCAGGGCCGCCTTGATATAGGCGATGAACAGCGGGTGGCCGTCCCAGGGGGTTGACTTGAATTCAGGGTGAAACTGAACGCCGACAAACCACGGATGTACAGCCCGTGGCAGTTCGACGATTTCAGTCAATTTCTCGCGCTGCGTGATCGCCGAGATGACCAGACCGGCATGCTGCAACCGGTCTAGGTACAACTCGTTGGCTTCATAGCGGTGACGATGGCGTTCGGTCACTACCTTGCCGTAGATCTCGAAGGCCAATGTGCCAGGCACTACGTCCGAACTCTGCGCGCCCAAGCGCATCGTGCCGCCCATTGCCGACTTTTCATCGCGTTTCTGGATATTGCCTTCAGCATCCTGCCATTCGTCGATCAAGGCAATCACCGGATGCGGGGATGCGGCTTCGAATTCGGTCGAATTCGCGCCTTCCAGCCCGGCCATATGACGTGCATATTCGATCGTCGCGACCTGCATTCCCAGGCAGATGCCGAGGTAGGGGATTTTCTGTTCGCGAGCGAACTGGGCCGCCAGAATCTTGCCTTCAACGCCGCGCTTGCCGAATCCGCCCGGCACCAGAATGCCGTCGTACTGGCCGAGTTGGCCAATGTTGTCGCTGTTGAGCAATTCGGAGTCGATATATTCGATCTTGATCCGCGCATGGTTGTGGATGCCGGCATGGCGCAGCGCTTCGTTCAGGGATTTGTACGAATCCGACAGTTCGGTGTACTTGCCGCACATCGCGATCGTCACATCCTTGGAGGGATTTTCCACCTCATGCACCAACTTGTCCCAACGAGTCAGATCAGCCGACCTGGTGTTGAGTTGCAGCTTGGTGCAGATCAGCTGGTCCAGACCTTGTTCATGCAGCATGCGCGGCACTTTGTAGATCGTGTCGACATCCCACATCGAGATCACGCCGTATTCGGGCACATTGGTGAAGAGCGAGATTTTTTCGCGTTCATCACTGGGGATGCGGCGGTCGGCCCGGCACAGCAAGGCATCGGGCTGGATGCCGATTTCACGCAGCTTTTGCACCGTGTGCTGGGTTGGCTTGGTCTTTAATTCTCCTGCAGCGGCGATCCAGGGCACATAGGTCAGATGCACGAAAGCGACCTTGTTCGGACCGGCTTTCAAGCTCATCTGGCGCGCGGCTTCGAGGAAGGGCAGCGATTCGATGTCGCCGACCGTGCCGCCAATCTCGACGATCGCCACGTCGACCGCTTCAGGCGTGCCGTGGCCTGCACCGCGTCGCACATAGTCCTGGATTTCATTGGTGATATGCGGGATCACCTGCACGGTTTTGCCAAGGTAGTCGCCGCGGCGCTCCTTCTCCAGCACCGACATATAAATCTGCCCGGTGGTGAAGTTGTTGCTGCGTTTCATCCTCGTGGTGATGAAACGCTCGTAATGACCCAGATCCAGATCGGTCTCGGCGCCGTCTTCGGTGACAAATACTTCGCCATGCTGAAACGGTGACATCGTGCCGGGGTCGACATTGATGTAGGGATCGAGCTTGATCAAGGTGACCTTGAGGCCGCGCGATTCGAGGATGGCAGCCAGCGAGGCCGACGCAATGCCCTTGCCTAGCGAGGACACCACACCGCCTGTTACATAGACATACTTGGTCATTTCGAGCAGCGATCAGGAGCGCTGAGGTGATAAAACGTGAGTATAACGAGGGAGCTTGCTCATCGAGCCGGCTCGGCCTGCATCGATTCAAACATTTGCAGCACCAGCGCCGCGGTGGCGTCGGGGCGTTCGAACGGAAACAGATGCGAGCCCTCAAACCAGACAAAATTCTTCTTCGCCAATGCTTTCGATCCGATCACGCCAGCCATGCGCAGCTCCTTCGACCTTGTGCCCGCGATGAAGCCGACCTTGCAGCGCACCGGGTGCCGGCGCAGCATGCTGGCCAGATGATGGGGCAAGGTGTTGTAGATCCGGGTTTCGACTTCACGCCGGAAGGTCAGCTGAGTCTTGCCGCCGAGCTCTTCAAAACCGCTGTCGACATAGTCCTGGAGCACGCGGGGATCCCAGCGGGCGAACTTGCGCTTGGACGCGAAATGCGCCAGTACGGCTGGACGGTCCGGCCAGTCAGGGCGGCGCCGGCTCGATATGCGACCGGGCGAGATACGCGTTATCAAGCGCATGGCCTTGGCCATCTGCAGGCTGTGCGCACGCCAACCGGTGACTACCGGAGAGTCGATGAGTAACAGACCTTGCACCAGATCCGGCCGGCGGCTGGCTACCAGCAGGCTCAGCAAGCCGCCGAGCGAATGGCCAGCCAGCAACACCGGGCCTGCGACAGGCATTGCGGGCCTGACCTCGCGTTCGATGAAATGAATCAACTGGTCGCGCAGGTGCGGCCAGTTGCTGGTCACCGGGTAAGCTGGATCATGGCCGAAGCAGGGAAGGGCAAACACCTGCCAGCCCGCTTTGCGCCAGGCTTCGAACAATACCCGGTAGCAGCCTGCGGGAAAACCGTTGGCATGCGAAAAAACGATGGTTCCGCTCATCGCAGACTCTTCAATCGATAGACCAGTTCGAGTGCCTCTTTGGGGCTGAGAACATCCGGGTCGACGGCGTCGAAGGCCTCGAGCAACGGGCTGACAGGCTCGGGGACGAAGGTCGACGGAGGTGGGGCGAACAAGTCGATCTGCGCTTGCTGCTCGCTCGCCCTGGCTTCCAGCGCTTCGAGGGTGGCGCGCGCCTGACGCACCAGACTGGCCGGCATGCCCGCGAGGCGGGCCACCTGCACGCCGTAGCTTCGGCTCGCCGGACCGGGCTGGATTTCGTGCAGGAAGACGATGTTGTCGCCGCTCTCGACTGCGCCGACATGACAATTGACTGCCAGCGCATGACGGGCCGGGAATTCGGTCAATTCGAAATAATGGGTGGCGAATAGCGTGAATGCCCGGGTCTTGTCATGCAAATGGCTGGCGACCGCACCGGCCAGCGCCAGCCCGTCAAAGGTCGAGGTGCCGCGCCCGATTTCGTCCATCAACACCAGTGATTGCTCGGTCGCGCTGTGAAGGATCGCAGCGCCTTCGGTCATCTCGAGCATGAAGGTCGACTGGGCGTTGGCCAGATCGTCGGCGGCGCCGATGCGGGTGTGGATTGCGTCCATCGGACCGAGCCGGCAGGCTGTTGCCGGCACGAAGGAGCCGATCGCGGCGAGCAGGCTGATCAGCGCCACCTGGCGCATGAAAGTGCTCTTGCCGCCCATATTCGGGCCGGTAATCACTGCGAAACGGGTCCGTGCATCAAAGCGGCAATCATTGGCCATGAACTCGCCGCCTCCGAGCTCGCGCAAGCGCGCTTCAACGACCGGGTGGCGTCCAGCGGTAATCGAAATGCAGGGATGGTTGACGAATTCGGGTCTGCACCAGCCGAGCGTGGCCGCGCGCTCGGCCAGCGCAGCCAGCGCATCCAGACTCGCCAATGCCCGCCCGAGCAGCGTCAATGGCTGCAATTCTTCGATCAATTCGTCGAGCACCAGTTCGAATAACAGCTTCTCGCGAGCCAGGCCGCGCTCCTGCGCCGACAAGGCCTTGTCTTCGAAGGTCTTCAATTCGGGCGTGATGTAGCGCTCGGCGTTCTTCAAGGTCTGGCGCCGCTGGTAGTCGGGGGGCACGCGGTCGATGCCGCTGCTGGTCACCTCGATGTAAAAGCCGTGCACCCGGTTGAACTGCACGCGCAAATTGGCAATGCCGGTGCGGGATCGTTCACGCGTTTCCAACTCGAGCAGGAAGGCGTCACAGTTGTCCTGGATTGCGCGCAATTCGTCCAGTTCACTGTCAAAGCCGGTGGCGATCACCCCGCCATCGCGCACCAGCACCGCAGGCAATTCGGCAATTGAGCGGCGCAGCAACTCTTCAATATGCGGCGATGCGCGCAGCCCAGCAGCCAGGCTGTCGAGCAAGCCGCTGCCTTCGGGTAGGGCCTGCTGTACTACTGGCAAGGCTTGCAAGGTAGCGCGAAGAGCGGACAGTTCGCGCGGGCGGACTTGACGCAAGGCGATGCGGGCGGCGATTCGTTCGACATCGGCAATGCCTCGCAAAGCTTCGCGTAACAGTTGGTGGAACGGTTCTGGACCGCTTTGCAGCAAGGCAGCCAGCGCTTCGTGACGCGCCTTCGCCTCATCGCGCGCACGCTGGGGATGCAACAGCCAATGCCGCAAAGCCCGGCTGCCCATGCCGGTGCGGCAAGTGTCGAGCAAGGACAGCAGCGTTGGCGAGGTTTCTCCTCGCAGCGTCAAGGTCAGTTCGAGATTGCGCTGTGTCGACGGAGGAAGATCGAGCAGGTCGGCATTGCGTTGTACTTGCAAGCTCTTCACATGGGCCAGGGCGCGGCCCTGCGTGTGCTCGGCATAGCTGAGCAATGCCGCTGCTGCGGCATGCGCCAGGTTGAGTGTCTGAGCGTTGAAGCCCTGCAGATTGGCGACGCCAAGCTGTTCGCAAAGCTTGCGTGCACCGAGTTTGGCGTCGAATTGCCAGCTCGGTCGGTTTGTCAAGGGCAAGCGCGCTGCCAGCAATACGGCCGGTTGACGTTCGCGGTCGACCAGCAATTCGGCCGGACTCAATCTTCCCAGCCAGGAAGGCAGGTCGCGTTCGCTGCATTCGGTCAAGCCGATCAGGCCTTGCGTCATCGACAACCAGGCCAGGCCGAAGGTCTTGCCCTGCTGGGTCACTGACAGCAACACGGCATCCTGTTTGTCGGCAAGCAACTCACTGTCGGTGACGGTGCCGGGCGTGACTACGCGCACGACCTTGCGTTCAACCGGCCCCTTGGCCGTGGCGACATCGCCGACTTGCTCGGCAATTGCCACCGCCTCCCCGAGCCGGATCAACTTGGCGAGGTAGGACTCGAGCGCGTTGACCGGGATACCGGCCATGACCACGGGTGCTCCGGCACTCTGGCCGCGCGTCGTCAGCGTGATATCGAGCAGTTGGTTGGCTTTGCGGGCGTCGTCAAAAAAGACCTCGTAGAAGTCGCCCATGCGAAAGAAGACGATCGATTCGGGATGTTCAGCCTTGATACGCAGGTATTGCTGCATTACCGGCGTGTGGGTTTCTGCAATTGCGTCGTCTAGCTTGTTGTTTTTTGGATCCATCAATTGCTTAAGGAAAAGTAGCGGCAGGTCTTCGTCGATGGTCGACATCTTCCAGTCACACCGTGGAATGATGGCTGACTGCTCGACCGAATTGTCCACTACCGTGACTTGTATCAACCCACCAATTTCGATTCGTCCCTTGTGTAGCCTTGCCAATGCGGCTTGACTGCAAGGCCATTGAGCGCTTTTAGGAGTCCAGACATGGCAATGCCGCCAGCTATCGGCGTCAAACGCCAGCTCTTCAGCTTCAGGCATTGGGGTTTGTCAATCATCTGGATGAGTGGAATTGATTCCCGGTTGGGGGACAGTTTTTTTTGCTGTCGTCGCTAGCATGGGGCGCTGGAATCTTGCTGCAAAGCATTCCAAGCTGCCAACAGTGATTGGCAGCGAAACCGACTGGCGGGTATTCAAAACGTCCTTTTCAATAATCCAGGAGCATGACTCGATGAGACAGACCAGATTTCCATTCGCGGCAGTCACTGCGGCCGCTTTGCTCGCCGCCTGCGGTGGCAGTTCGACCAATCCAAGCATCAGCGGTTTGGCTGCGACTGGTGCGGCGCTGGCCAATGCCAGCGTAACGGCCAAATGTTCGTCCGGTCCGACGGTCACGGGCATGACTTTTCCAGATGGCAGTTTTTCACTTCAACTCAGCGGTTCGCAGACCATGCCTTGCCTGGTTCAGGTCAGCAACGGCGCTGTGACCCTGCATGGCTTTGCCGTCGATGCCGGGCATATCAACGTCACACCACTGACCGATTGGGTGATCGCCAAGGCCATGGGGCTCGACGATGCAGTTGCCTTCGCCAGCTTCGATGCGGGCAAAGGCGCCGCCATCAAGGCCGGGTTGGATCAGGCCAAGAGCTATGTCAAGACTGAATTGACCGCGCTGACCGGTGGCGCCTTGTCGGGCGATCCACTCACCGGCTTGTTCAAGATCGGTGACGCCGACGACAAGTTGCTTGACGGCTTGACTGCCGCACTGACAGGTGCCGGAAAGACATTCGACGACTTGCGCCTGGGCGCTGTCCTGGGGCTGCCGCTGAGGGCTGCGATGGATCGCGGCACGCTGGTTGATCCGGCCGCGCTCCTGACCACGATGACCGCCGCCCAGATCGACGGCGCGACATTGGCAAGCGGGCTGCAGGCGATTTCCGGCAAGGCCAAGTGCGATGTCAAGCTGTTGGCTTTGAACTACAACACCGTTGGCGTGAAGGGCGAAAAGACCAACTCATCTGGCGTGTTGCTGCTGCCCACCGGAACCTGCAACTCAGCAGCCGGCCTGGTGGCTTATTCCAAGGGCACCGATGTGCAAAAAAACCGTACGCTGGCCAATCCGGCCGACTCGGAAACTTTCCTGCTGGCGGCGGTCTATGCCGCGCAGGGTTATGCCGTGGTGGCGACCGACTACCTCGGATTCGCCAAATCTGCCTACGCCTATCACCCCTATCTGCATGCTGAGTCCGAAGCCAGTTCGGTGATCGATTCGATCCGGGCTGCAAGGATTGCCGCAAAGTCGAACGGCGCCGCTCTGTCAGGCAAGGTGATGGTGACAGGCTACTCGCAAGGCGGACATTCTTCTATGGCCGCTCACCGCGCGATTGAACGCGACAACGTACGCGAGATCAACCTGGTTGCTGGCGCCCATCTGGCGGGTCCTTACAACCTGTCCGGATCATTGAAACTTCCCACCGCAATCGCTGGTTATCAATTCTTTGTGCCTTATCTGGTCACGGCCTGGCAAAAGGCCTACGGCAACATCTACAGCAATCCTTCGCTGGCCTTCAAGCAGCCTTACGACAGCTACATCGATACCTTGCTGCCAAGTAATACGCTGAACTACACCACGCTCGTCACCAGCGGCAAGCTGCCAGGTGCGGCAGGCGAAACGCCGAACCAGGCTAGGGATGCGCTCTTCCAAGCGGCTTTCCTGTCTGAGGCCCAGACCAACGTGAACAGCGCCTTGTTCCTCGCCGCGAAGAAAAACGATCTGCTGGGTTGGAGTCCGAAGTCCAGATTGTTGCTCTGCGGCGGTGCCGGCGATCCGACAGTTCCTCCTGCTGTCCATCAAGCAGTCATGAAAGCTGATTTTGACAGCCGCAACCTGGCTAATGTGAGCAGCGTTGATGTCGATGCCTATGTGCAGGCTGTTTACGGGATTGGCGGCAAAGCGCCGGCTGATCCGGCTTCAGCGGCTTTCGCAAGCTACTACGGCAACTATCACGGCAGCTACGAGCCCCCGTTCTGCCATGCGCAGGCCAAGGCAGTTTTTGATCTCGTGAAGTAGCCGACTTCTGGCCAGCAGGCGAGGCCACTGTCAGGCGGAGACAGTCCTTGCCTGCTGCATGTCGATATAGCCGGCCACCACCTTTTCGATTGCGTCCTGCCGCAGCGTGCGCATGCCTGCTCTTGAGGCTTCGGCGAAGATCTCGGCGGTCGGCGCACGGGTCTGGATCTTGCGTTTCATGTCGCCGACGTTCTCGAGTACCTCGTAAATTCCCATGCGGCCCTTGTAACCCCGGCCGGAGCATTGGTCGCAACCGCAGGCTTCGCGGATCGAAATTGCTTCTCCCGGCCTTGCGGCAGCGGCGGCAGCAAGCAGGCGCTGCCTGCCTTCTTCCGCAGAGATGGCCGTGCCAGCCACATATTCAGCGACCAGTTCATCGAATTCGCGGTCGGTCAGCAACTTCGTCGATGCACATTGCTTGCACAAACTGTGGACCAGGCGCTGCGCCACGATGCCGATCAATGAATCGCCGAAGTTCAAGGGATCCATGCCGAGATCAAGCAAGCGGATCACAGATTCGGCGGCACCATTGGTGTGCAAGGTCGAAAAAACCAGGTGGCCGGTCAGCGAAGCCTCGATGCAGACCCTGGCGGTTTCCTCGTCGCGGACTTCACCGATCATGATGACATCTGGGTCGGCTCTCAAAAAAGCCCGCATCGCGGCTGCAAACGTCAGTCCGATCTTGCTATTGACCTGCAATTGACGCAAACCCGACTGGGTGATTTCAATTGGATCTTCGGCAGTCCATATTTTCCTGCTGCTGGTGTTGATTTCACTCAGCAGAGAGTGCAGGGTGGTCGTTTTCCCGGATCCGGTCGGGCCGCAGGCCAATAGAAGGCCATAGGGATGGCGCGACAATCGTTTGACTATTTCGGCGTCACGGATCGAAAAACCCAGCTGCGCTAACGGAATCGGTTTGCTCGATGCGAGCAAGCGCATCACTACATCCTCAAGGTTGTCATGGGTGGGCAGGATGGCGACACGCAACTCAAGCTTGATCGTGGAAAAATCGCCGAAGTTGATCTTCCCGTCTTGCGGCCTGCGGCGTTCTGAAATATCGAGTCGGCTCATGACCTTGATCCGAGACACCATCGCTGCCCGCAAGTCCAGCGGCAACAGCAAATAGTCCTCGAGATCGCCATCAATCCGGAACCGGATCTTCGACGGCTCTGCTTCGACATTGGCTTCGATATGGATGTCGGAAGCCTTTTGCCGATAGGCATCGGTGATCATCCGTTTGACCAGCAGCACCACGCTGGAACGTTCGTCGATGGCATTGCTTGGAGCCACCCCACCGTCAACCTTGATCTCTTCCTGTGCCGAAGCCAGCAAGGCCAGCAGGTCCTGACTCTTGCCTTCGATCCCGCTGCTGGAATTGTCTGGTTGTGGCTTGTCGGCCGTCCTGGATTGCAGTTTGATTTCCCTGGCGATTCTGGCTTCAATTTGAGATTTTGCGGCCCAGACCAAGGCCACATGGCTGCCAGAAATGAGGGTCAGGCGATCTTCAAGCTCACGATGCATCGGCACCGCTGATGCAAGATAAAGCGTCCCGGCAATCGACCCCAAGGGTACGACAGCATGTTTGAGGGCCAGTGTCCAGGGGATTTTTGCCAGGGCTGTTGTTTCGATCTGGAACGCCTCGACATTGACCTCCGGCGTCTTCACCATATAGGCCCGGACATGCTCGAAATCCAATCTGAAGGATTCTGACTTGGCCAGTCTTTCGTCAATATATTCGCGCAGCCTGCCTGGTTTTTCGGCCAGCAGGCCCTGCAAGGTGGACGAATCTATCAACTTCAGCTCCAACATCGCTTCAGCCACCGGCAACATTGGCTTCCAGCGCGCCGTCTCCAGCAAGGCCGCCAACTCCTGCATCGTCCTGGCCGGGATGCTTGCCGGCTGCGCCTGGCTTCCTTGAATGGCTCCGGCTATGGCCAGATCAGCGTTTGGCGGTGTAGATGTAATGTTGTTGTTGGTGCGGTCGACACGAATGCTTTGCAGGGAATTTCTCGGAATCCACTGCGCCTTGAAACGGAAATCATCCTGCTTGACATAGAGGTAAACGCCACCGGCCTGTTTGTTGAGATAGCCCAAGGTGCTTCCTGCCAAGGTCTTGCCATCGATGAAGCTGGCCTGGAACGGCAATTCATCCTCGATGACTTGCCCGGCCAAGGTCTTTTGTGGGCTCGCTTCCAGCAGCAAATTGGCACAAGCCAGGGTGCGGATGGCTGCAACGGGTAGGCTGATTTCTCGCCCCATGTGGGCCAGCTTGAGTTCGGATCCTTGCGCCGGAATGTCCCCCACCCTCATCGATGCGTGGATCAGTTGCCCGTCGAGCAACTGAACTTCCACCTTGAGTCTCGTAGCCTCTGCCTCGGCAGATTCAAAGCGCAATTTTGAGGGCAGCGGCCAGTTCATCGTTGCTGCGGAATCTGCTAACGCTTTATCGACAGGTCGGCAGCATCGGGCATCTTGCCGGCCTTGAGTCTGATCTGAAGCGACAGGTCGGTCTTGGAATCGGCGTAATCGATCGCCTGGGCCAATGAGATATAGCGCCTTGTGTAGAGGTCATACAAGGATTGATCGAATGTATGCATGCCGAGATCGTTGCTTTTCGCGATCGCGGCCTTGATCTGGTCGATCTGCCCTTTTTGAATCAGATCGGAAATAAACGGGGACTGCAGCATGATTTCGGTGGCTGGAATCAGACGGTCATCGCTGCCGTGGATCAAACGCTGCGCAATCACCGCGCGCAGGTTCAGCGACAGGTCCATCAGAGTCTGTTTCCGTGATTCTTCGGGAAAAAAATTGATGATCCGCTCGATCGCCTGATTGGCGTTGTTCGAATGCAATGTTGATAAGCAGAGATGGCCGGTTTCAGAGTAATTCATCGCATGTTGCATGGTCTTGCGGTCGCGGATTTCACCGATCATGATCACGTCCGGAGACTCGCGCATCGCATGCTTGAGGGCCTCTTCGAAAGAATGGGTGTCAAGGCCGACTTCGCGCTGGTTGACGATGCATTGCTTGTGCTGGTGAAGAAATTCGATCGGATCCTCGATCGTCAAAATATGTCCGGGACTGCTTTCATTGCGCGAGTCCAGCATGGCAGCCAGCGTGCTTGATTTGCCTGAACCTGCGGCCCCGACCACGAGAATCAGGCCGCGCTTGATGACAGCGAGTTTTTGCAGGATCGCCGGCATCTTCAGCGACGCAACTGACGGGATGCTGTTCTTGACATAGCGGATGACCATGCTGACATGTCCGCGTTGCAGAAATACATTCAATCTGAAACGTCCGAGTGAATCGATACCCACGGCCAAGTCAGACTCCAACTCGGTCTCGAATTGACGCATCTGCGCCTCATTCATCATTGAATAAGCGAGCTCCTTGACGCGGGTTGGTGGCAAGGTGGGTAGTCGCAGCGGTTTCATCACGCCTTCCACCTTGATGGTCGGCACCGCCCCCACGGTCAGGAACAGGTCTGAACCTCCGACCGCCACCATGTACTGCAGAAAGACACCCAGGTCGTCGGTCAAGGCCGGATGCCTAACGGACTCAAAATCGCTCATCGACGAACTCCGATCGACTTTTCCAGAACTTGTCCGAACGACCGGGCAACTGGAGCGTTTGATTTGCTTAGGCGGCGGTTTCGCTAGAGCCTTGTCGCTGATTGAAGCAGAGATGGAAAATGCCGCCATGGCAACTGCTTGCTCGGCGCTGCGGCAATGGGCTCGAAAATCCGCCTGTCCAATGCTGCCGGCCAGCCTGTTTGAACTCTATGCGAAGCAATCAGGCTTGACAAGTTTGCTCAGGGGGGGCTGCCCTGGCTTCAAATCCTGCCCGGGGGAGCTTGCCTGACTGCTGCGCTGATTCTCAGCAACCGATCGCGCTGGCTGCTGTTCGGCTTTTGACTCAGGACGATCGCCAGCCATGCGGATGGATTTGCTGGTTCGGCAGCTGATCGCCCTTCGAGGGCTGCCTTCATCTGCTGCAACTTCAACTCGCGTCTGGCCGCCTGTTGTTCCGGTGCGCAATCGCAGTCCAGCGCAATCTCGAGTTGTAAAAGCAACAAGTCCAGTGCCGGTTCTGCCAGGTTGGCGGCCTGTTGTTGCCAGCGCTGTGACATTGCTTGCTCCCAAGCCGCAGGCAGACCCGGCAAGGCGGCCCAGCGCTGATCCAGGTCTGAGCTGTCTGCGGCGTCGGATTCCCGTTCTTCACATAGGCTGATCCTGGCTGACAGGCCGTCGCAATGGGCTTGCCAGGGCTTCTTCGCGTTCTCCGCCAACTGCTTGATGGCTGCTGCCCGAGCCTGATCGAACTGGGTTTCAACGCCTTCGGAGGCGTTGCGCGGCAATGGTGCACATTGGCGCTAGGCGCGGTCAATTTGCTGCAAAGCCTGCGCTGCGCCTTCAGAGTTGTTTCCTTCAGCCAGATCGAACAATTGCGCCAGCAATGCTTGGCGCTGCTGAAGATTGCTCGACAGCTCGCTTTCGCGCGCATTGAAAGCGGCTTCGCGCTGAGCGAATACCGCATCGGTCGCTTGTTTGAACCGGGTCCACAAAGCGTTTTCTACTGCCCGGGCGAGTGGCAAGGCGCGCGCCTGCTCCTGCCATTCGGCCTGCAAGTCTTTGGTGCGCAGGGCGGCATCGCGCATCGGCGTGCCTTGCTTGGAATCGGCGAGCAGGCCATCGGCACGCAGGATCAATTGCAGCCGACGATCTTCGGCACTACGACGGGCAGCCTGCAGCGGCGCCTCAAGGCGCTCAAGGCTAGCCACCAGTCTTGTCTGCAAGGCTTGGCGCGCTGCGAGCGGAATGCTGTGTTCAAGCGGGCCGAGCTTGCGCCAAGCCTGCTGGAAATCTGCCAGCCCACGAATGACCGTTTTCCAATCAATCATCATGCCTGGTTCACCCGGGAGTTGCGCGGGGACGGCGTCAAGCTGATCCAACAGCCTTGAGCGCGCCAGCAGATTCTCTTCCCGGCGTGCTTGCGCCGCCGCTTGTTGCGCGGCAATTGGCTCATAGGCAATTTGCAAGGCTCCGTTGAAACTTTGCCATTGCTCCGCGTTGGTCAACAGCGCGGATTCTTTCCATCGACGGCGCAATTGATTGATTGCATCCCGATGGGCCTGCAGGTTCAATCGGACTGCGTTCGGGGTTTCTACATCTACCGTTGTCAATGTTGTCTCTGACGGCTCGGACGCTTCAGGCAAGTCAATCACCGCTGGTTGATGTGCAAGGCTTGGCGGATTTGCCGCCAGCGTCAACCTTGCCATTGCCTGGGCTTCGTTGATCATGGCATCGACGGCGCGCTCGCTGCTCCATTGCTGCCAGCTCTTGAGCCGTTGATGCTCAGCCTGCAGGGTCAGGTAGCGCGCCCGCAGTGCCTCCCCAACATCGCTGATTGACTTCAGCAGTTCATCGATGTTCAGCAGTTGCTGCTGCAACTCCGCCAGATGGCCGGCAGCTATCGCCGCTTCAGCTTGTTGCATCAGCAAGTCCAGGCTGTGCAATTGCTCGGGCCGTTTGCTGTCCGGCTGTCGGGCGATGGGTAGCGCGACGCGCGCAGGTTCGCGCCCGGATTGCCATTGTTGGAAACGCTGTTCCAGCAGCCGGCTCAATGCCGGGTAGGGGATCGGTGGCAACGAATCCCAACTGGGCAAGTCCGTTGCGGGCAATACAGCTGCATTGAACCAGGCCAGCCTGGCTTCGAACAGATCGCTGCATTGAAGCGCGGCCTCGAGTGCCCTGCAATCCTGTTCAGCAGCTTGGGGCTCGGGGCAGTTTCCCACCAGAGCGAGCAATGCTTGCTTGCTTTCAGCGATTCCAGCAACTTCGCCGTGGCTGACTGCTTCAGCGCAGCTGCCCTGCCATTGTTTCAAGGCGCGGTTGCTGTCAAGGCGCCAGCGCTGCAGGCGCTGCTGAGTCTCGCTGCGTTCGCGCATCGAGGCATTCAATTGATCACTCAAGGCCTTGAACCGGACTTGCTGCGCAGGATCGAGCGCCAATGGGTCGAGTGCCTGCCAGTCACGATCCAGCGCCAGCAGCCGGTTCACCGGAATCGTCGTTTCTTCGCCGCCTATTTTCAAAGCGGCTTCAATCAGCAATTGCGCCTTGGCCCGGGTCAGGCGTTGGGCGACCAATTGATCCAGGCGCAGCTTGGCCGCGCGGTGGACGCGGCGGTCGTGGTTGCGCATTGCTCGTTCCGCCTGCTTCAGCGCAGTTTCTGTGCTCAGGCCTTGAATCGCAGCAATCTTGATGTCGAACAATGGCGCGTCCTGGGCCACCAGCCACAGCGCTGCATCGTCGCCCTGGGCCGCGGCAAGCAAGGGTCCCCATTTGCCTCTGGCATCTTCGGCCTGTTTTGCCTTGGCCGCAGATTTTTGAACCGTTGCAAGCTGGTTCTGCGCTGCAGAAACCTGCACAGGCGCAGGATTTGACGCGACATCGCGCCCGATTTTTTTCAAGAACCAACTCAGCATGGTAGGGCGGTCAAACCGCAGTTCAGGTGGATCGGTCGGTCGAGGCTGTGCGGTGGCAAGCTCAGCTGGCGTCGTCATCCACAGTCTTGCGGACTCGAACGGCGGCGCGCTTCTCAGGCAATTCCGCTGCTGCAGCGATGGCGGATTCGACCGTCTGTTCTGGCTTGGCAGGCTCGGCCAGCGCAGCTTCATCAGCCTTGATCACTCGGGTGTAGGGGGCCAGGATTTGTACCAGTTGGCCGTAGATTTTCGGATTGCCTGCCATCACTTCGCGTTGATGCAGATAGTCGGACTCCCCAGTGAAATTGCCAACCAGTCCGCCCGCCTCGGTAACGATCAATGATCCGGCGGCCACATCCCATGGGCTCAGGCCAGTCTCGAAAAATGCGTCGTAATAACCAGCGGCGACATAGCAGAGGTCGAGCGCGGCTGAGCCAGGACGGCGCAAGCCGGCACATTGCGTCATCACTTCCTCGAACATTTTCATGTAACGCTTGAAGTTGTCACCACGCCGGAAAGGGAATCCAGTGCCGATCAGGGCATCGCTCATGCGGGTGCGCTTGGAGACGCGCAGGCGTCGGTCGTTCATGAAAGCGCCACGCCCCTTGGTTGCATAAAAGAGGTCATTGCGTGTCGGGTCATAGACCACCGACTGTTGCACCATGCCGCGGTGCGTCAAGGCGATCGATACGCAGTACATCGGCAAGCCATGGATGAAATTGGTCGTGCCGTCCAACGGGTCGATGATCCAAATGAATTCAGAATCCTTGGCGCCGCGCGCTCGACCCGATTCTTCGGCCAGGATGCCATGGTCAGGATAGGCTTGCAGCAGCGTGTCGATGATCACGTTTTCAGCGGCATGGTCCACCTCGGTCACGAAATCATTGGGTGCCTTGGTATTGATCTTGAGGAGATCGAGGTCCATCGAAGCACGGTTGATGATCGAGCCTGCCGCGCGGGCCGCCTTGATCGCGACATTGAGCATTGGGTGAAGGGAAGCTTGCTGCGTCATGCGGGGAACCTGCGACTGGAGGGAGGGCTGATCAGATGCTGATCGGGTGGACTGGCGGGTAAAAAGAGCGTTTGGCAGCGGTCGCCGGACTGATGGCGATCCTGCGGATAATCGAACATTTTAACCTTGTGCAAAAGCTGAGGCTTTGCCCGGCAAAGACATGACCCGATTTGTATTGATCCAGACCAGCCATCCCGGCAATGTCGGAGCTGCCGCGCGCGCAATGAAGGTCATGGGATTTTCCGAGCTGGTGCTGGTAGCGCCGCGTTTCCCCGATGTGTTGTGCCAGGAGGAGGCCCTGGCCATGGCCAGCGGCGCGACCGACATCCTGGCGCAAGCACGCATCGTCGACCACCTTGAGGAGGCGCTCGACGGCATCACATTCGCTTGCGCAACGGCGATGACGCCGCGAGATTTCGGTCCACCGTTGCGCGAGCCGCGGTCGCTGTTCAGCGAGCTGGCCTCGGGCGGTCATCAACTTGCCCTGGTTTTCGGCTCCGAACGCTACGGTATGAGCAATGAGGATGTCTATCGTTGTCATGCTGTGCTGTCGATTCCGACCCATCCTGACTATGGATCGCTCAATCTGGCGCAGGCGGTGCAGTTGCTGGCCTATGACTGGCGTCAGGCCTTGGGCGGCTTTGATGTGCAAGCCAGAACGCCCGACCCGAACCTGGCCGACGGTTTGGCGATCCAGGGGCTGCTGGCGCATTTGCAGGGTTCCCTGGAGGCGATCGGCTACCTCGACCCTGCGGCGCCGAAAAAGTTGATGCCGCGCTTGAATCAATTGTTCAACCGGGCGCAACTGACCAGCGAGGAGGTCCATATCCTGCGCGGCATTGCGCGTGCGATGGTGACGCTGCCCCGCTAAACTCAAGGCTGAAAGCCCTCAAATCAAGGCGTGACAACGGTCTTCACCTGGTCGTCGAGTCGATTTACGCAAGTCTTCAACAAGCAGAAAAAATTCATGTTCCAGCGTCTCAGAGAAGACATCGCCTGCATCCTTGAACGCGACCCGGCGGCTCGCACCGGCTGGGAGGTCCTGACCTGCTATCCAGGTCTGCATGCCTTGCTGTTGCATCGTCGTGCCCATTGGTGCTGGCAGCATCGGCTGAAATGGCTGGGGCGCTTCGTCTCACATCTTTCCCGCTGGTTGACCGGGATCGAGATTCATCCCGGCGCGACGATTTCGCGCAAGGTCTTTATCGACCACGGCATGGGTATCGTGATTGGCGAGATGGCAGAAATCGGTGAGGGTTGCACGATTTACCAGGGCGTCACGCTGGGTGGTACTGCGTTGGTTAAAGGCGCCAAGCGCCATCCAACGCTGGAGGCCGGCGTCATCGTCGGTGCCAATGCCTGTGTGCTCGGTGGCTTTACCGTTGGCGCTGGCGCCCGCATCGGTTCGGGCGCGGTGGTGACCCGCCCGGTGCCGGCAGGCGCTACCGCCGTCGGTAATCCGGCGCGCATCATCGAGGCCAAGGTCGAGGCGCAGCGCGAACTGATTGCTGCGCAAGTGGGGTTCTCGGCCTACGGCGTGACACAGGGCGATGACCCGGTGGCGCAGGCGATGCGCGGCCTGATCGACAACGCCGCAGGCCATGAGCACCAGATCGCGCTGCTCTGGCAAGCGATATCCAAGTTGTCGATCGCCTCGACCGCAACGCTCCAGGACTGTGTTCCGCAGGACGCCCAGCAGGCCGAGGTTTTCGATGCGGCGTCGCTGAGCCGCCTGGTCAAATAGCCTTGCCTGGCGTCCGCTCAGGACGCTGTGCTGATTTGGGCCTGAAGGCTTTCACGACAGCTTCGCGCGTTTCCAGATAGGGTCCGCCCAGCAGGTCGATGCAATAAGGCACGGCAGCGAAAATGCCCGGCATCAGGCTTGCGCCGGACGGGTCTTTCAGTCCTTCGAGGGTCTGGGCAATCGCTTTCGGTTGTCCAGGCAGGTTGATGATCAGGGCGGTCCCGCGGATCACCGCGACCTGCCGCGACAGAATTGCGGTGGGCACGAATTGCAAGGAGATTTGCCGCATTTGCTCGCCGAAGCCGGGCATTTCCTTGTCTGCGACATCGCGTGTCGCTTCAGGCGTGACATCACGCAGCGCCGGTCCGGTGCCGCCGGTGGTAAGAACCAGGTCGCAGCCTGACGCGTCGACCAGTTCGCGCATGGTCTGCGCGATCAGCGCACGCTCATCCGGAATCAGCCGGGGCTCGAACGCAATCGGGTTCAGCAATGCCTGTTTCAGCCAATCCTGCAAGGCCGGCAAGCCCAGATCCTGATAAACGCCGCTGGAGGCGCGGTCGCTGATCGAAATGATGCCGATCCTGACCGGGTCGAATGGTTCTTGCTGGTCATTCATCGACAGGCGCCTCCTGTTCGACCGGCTGGACGCGCAACTGCTCGGTCTTGATGAATTGGAACAGGTCGCGATAAGCGCGGCCGGAGCGGTTCTCGGGTGCCACTGCCGCATCCTTGCGCGCGGCACGCACCAGACTGCGCAATTGCTGGACGTCGATGCCTTCATGCTGTTCGATGAACTCCTGCATTGCCGAATCATCGGCGAGCAATTGTTCACGCCACCGTTCGCTCTGATGCAAGGCCAGACTGTCCTTGGCATGGCCGAGCTTGAATGAAGCCACTGCCTGGCGCAGCGGTTCGGCATCGATGCGGCGCATCAGCTTGCCGATGTATTGCAACTGCCGCCTGCGACCCTCGTGGGCGGTGATCTTCTTGGCTGCACGTACAGCATCAAGCAGGATTTCCGGCAAGCCCAGCGGTTCCAGGCGGTTTGCGGGCATGGTCAGCAGGTCTTCGCCGAGCGACTGCAGCTCATGGCTTTCCTGTTTTTTCTGGGTTTTACTGGGACGCTCGAATTCATCGTCGCCGGCGTACATATCTTCTTGTGTTCTCATGGAGGCTCTTCGGCTGACGGATCGGGCGGTTTGCTGAATCTTTGCGGGTTGATCGAGTTGAGAATGCGCGATCAAGCATGATGGCGCACGCTGCTGTGCAGCGACTCGTATGATTGTCCCTCAGTTCTATGCTGTGGCCATTGCGCCAGCCTTGCTAGGGCTTGTGCAAATCCGCGCCAGCCAGGCGCAGCTGCAAAGCGTGGTCGCCGGCATGCCGAACTGGCACAATTTTGCGCAAGCCCAATTCACCTTACTGTTTACCTATTCATGACCAAGCCAGCATCAGTCTCCGCCCCGCCAACTGTCAATTCGTCAGACAGCGGCTTTGCCTACCGCCAGGAACAGTTTCAGCAACTGGTCGAACTGGTGCTGGCCGAGGCCAAGCGACTGGGGGCCAGTGATGCAGGCGTCGAAGTTTCGGAGGGCTGTGGCCTGTCGGTGTCGACGCGCATGGGCGAGCTCGAAAACGTTGAGCGAAATCGCGACAAGTCGATCGGCGTTTCGGTCTATGTCGGTCAGCGACGCGGCAATGCCAGCAGTTCGGACTTCTCCACCAAGGCCTTGCAGGACACGGTGCGCGCTGCTTTCGACATTGCCCGCTTTACGGCCGAGGATTCATTCGCCGGTCTGCCTGATGCCGAGGATCTGTCGCTCGACCCGGCCAGCCGTCCTGAGCTCGATTTGTTCTTTCCTTGGACTATCGACGCACAGGGCGCTGCCGCGATGGCGCTGCGCTGCGAAGACGCGGCCTTCGCCACCGACCGACGTATCGCCAACAGCGAAGGCGCTGCGGTCTCGGCCCAGCAGTCGCATTTCTACATGGGCAACAGCCGCGGCTTTCGCGGCGGTTATGCCAGCTCCAGGCATTCAATCTCGGTCGCACCGATCGCCGGTCGCGGCGCGCAAATGCAGCGCGACTCCTGGTATAGCTCGATGCGCGATGCGCAGGATCTGGCCCCGCCCGAAGCTGTCGGCCGTTATGCCGCCGAGCGCGCGCTGGCCAGGTTGAAGTCGCGCAAAGTCGACACTGCCGAGGTGCCTGTGCTGTTTGAGAGCACTGTGGCGGCCGGTTTGCTCGGCGCCTTGGTCCAGGCCACCAGCGGCGGCGCGCTCTATCGCCGCACCACCTTTATGCTCGACAGTCTGGGCCAATCTGTGCTGGCCCCGCATATCGACATTGACGAAGATCCGCATGTGTCCAAGGGCAAGGGGAGTTCGCCGTTCGATGATGAAGGCGTTGTCACGAAAGCCCGCAAGGTCGTCGATGCCGGCGTTCTGCAGGGCTATTTTCTATCGACCTACTCGGCGCGCAAGCTCGGCATGCGCACCACCGGTCATGCCGGCGGCTCGCACAATCTGCAGATGACCAGTCGGCTGACCGCGCCTGGTGATGATTTGAAAACCATGCTGCGGCGCCTTGGACGCGGGCTGTTCGTGACGGAGTTGATGGGGCAGGGCGTCAACTATGTGACTGGCGACTACTCGCGCGGCGCCAGTGGTTTCTGGGTCGAGGATGGAGAAATCGCCTTCCCGGTCCATGAAGTGACGATTGCCGGCAACCTGGGCGAGATGTTCAAGAACATCATCGGTATCGGCAATGACCGCTATACCTTCGGCGCCAAGACCGTCGGTTCAGTGCTGTTGTCGCGGATGAAATTGGCCGGGAGCTGATGCCCAGCGGCCATCCGTCGCGCGGGTTTGCCCCAAGCGCCAAGGCTTTGCACATCCATAGAATGAGTGGTCGCAGGATTTGAGCTGCGCATTCAATCGAGGAGATCCTATGCAACGTCGTTCATTCGTTAATCATGCCGGTATAGCAGGTGTGCTGGCAGCGGGCATGGCACCCGCAATCGTGCATGCTCAGGCAACGCTTCGCTGGCGCCTTGCTTCGAGCTTTCCGAAGTCGCTTGACACCTTGTTCGGTGTCGCTGATGTGTTTGCCAAGAAGGTCAGTGACATGACTGGCGGCAAGTTCGTCATCACCACCCATGCTGCCGGCGAGTTGATGCCGGCCTTCGGTGTTCTGGATGGCGTATCGAACGGTACCGTCGAAATGGCGGGAACTGCTCCCTATTATTTCTTCGGAAAGGACCCGACCTACGCGCTCGACTGCGCGATCCCCTTCGGATTGAACAGCCGTCAGATGACGGCCTGGTTGTACGAGGGCAACGGCTTGAAGCTGATGCGCGAGTTCTATGCCAAGGTAGGCATCGTCAACTTTCCGATGGGTAACACCGGTGCGCAGATGGGCGGTTGGTTCCGCAAGGAAATCAAGTCGGTTGCCGATCTGAAGGGCTTGAAGTTCCGCATCGGCGGCTTCGGCGGCAAGGTACTGGAGTCGCTCGGGGTCGTGGCGCAGAACATTCCGGGTGGCGAAATCTACCAGGCGCTTGAAAAAGGCACGATTGATGCTGCTGAATGGGTTGGCCCCTATGACGACCTGAAGCTTGGCTTGAACAAGGTGGCGCCGCATTACTACTATCCCGGTTTCTGGGAGGTCGGCCCGAATCTGTCGCTGTATGTGAACCAGAAAGCCTATGAGGGACTGTCAGGCGAGTACAAAGCCATCATCGAGGCGGCAGCAGCCTATGCGCATACCGACATGCAGGCCAGGTACGACTACAGGAACCCAACGGCGCTCAGGACCCTGGTGAGCCAGGGCGCCAAGCTGCATGCCTTCCCCAAGGATGTCATGTCGGCAGCGTTCAAATCTGCCGAGCAGGTCTACAGCGACCTGAGCAACTCCAATCCAGCCTGGAAGAAGATCTACGCTGACTATTCCAACTACCGTCGCGAAGCCAATCTGTGGTTCCGGTTTGCCGAGGCGACGGCGGATGACTTCATGCAGTCGCAAAAGCTCTGATATCCCTACGAGCCCAGTCATAAAAAACCCCGCGACAGCGGGGTTTTTTACGTCGGATGCCGGACAGCCTCAGGGCTTCTTCGCCTGGTCGTTCTTCATAGCTTCCATCAGACCCTTCATCGGGTCTTCTCTTTCTTCCTCAGCCGGGGTGGCACCCGAAGCTCCTGGCGCAGCGGCATCGACCTGCTCAGTTCTTGGTGCCTTCGGTGCCGCCTGCATTTCCTGGAAAACCTTTTCAGCGTCTATGGTGGTCTCTTTGCCCAGACCGCTGGACACCAGCGCGGGGAAGGCGATGATCAGGCCGACCATCACGACCTGGATCACGACGAAGGGTACCGCGCCCCAGTAGATCTGCTCGATGGTGATCTTCTTGATCGGCATCTTGGTCACTTTGTCGGTGTAATCCTCGGCAGGTGCAACGCTGCGAAGATAGAACAGCGCAAAGCCGAAAGGCGGATGCATGAACGAAGTCTGCATATTGACTGCCAGCAATACCCCAAACCAGACCAGGTCGATGCCGAGCTTTTCTGCCACCGGTCCGATCAAGGGGATGATGATGAAAGCGAGCTCGAAAAAGTCCAGGAAAAAGGCCAGGACAAAGACCAGGATATTCACGACGATCAGGAATCCCAGTTGCCCGCCGGGCAGGCCGGTCAGCAGATGTTCAACCCATTTGGGCCCGTCGACACCCTGGAACGCCAGGCTGAATACGGTGGCGCCGATCAGGATGAAGAGCACGAAACAGGAGAGCTTCATGGTCGAATCCATCGCCTGGCGAATCAGTTTCAGGTTGATGCGTCCGCGCATCAAGGCCATCACCAAAGCGCCTGTAGACCCCATCGCCCCACCTTCAGTGGGTGTTGCAATTCCCAGGAAAATGGTCCCGAGGACGAGGAAAATCAACGCCAAGGGCGGAATCAAGACAAAAGTGACCCGCTCGGCCATGCGCGAGAGCATTCCGAGGCCGGTCAGTTTGTTCAGCAACGAGGCAATGAAGGCAAAACCCACGCCGACGCACATCGAGGTCACGATCATTTCGTCGAGCGGCGTTCCATCAGGCCTGGACTTGGCAAAGCTGAGGGCTGCAGCCACCGAAAGCACTACCAGGACACACAGCGAGCGCAGGCCCGATGTGCCATCGTCCTCGCGGATCGTCCTTGCCTCAGTCGGCAATGCCGGCACCCATTGCGGGCGCAAGAGGCTGACCATCAGGATATAGCCGATATAGAGGGCGGTCAGAATGAAGCCGGGGATGAACGCGCCCTTGTACAGGTCGCCGACGCTCTTGCCCAACTGGTCGGCCAGCACGATCAGCACCAACGATGGCGGAATGATCTGCGCCAAAGTGCCCGAGGCGGCGATCACGCCACCTGCGACGCGCCGGTCGTAGCCATAGCGCAGCATGATTGGCAGAGAGATCAAGCCCATCGAGATCACCGATGCGGCCACTACGCCGGTGGTGGCCGCAAGCATCGCGCCGACCAGAATCACTGCGTAAGCCAGACCGCCGCGGATCGGTCCGAAAAGCTGTCCGATCGTATCCAGCAGGTCTTCCGCCATGCCCGATCGTTCCAGGATCAAGCCCATGAAGGTGAAGAACGGGATCGCCAGCAGCGTGTCGTTCTGCATGATGCCGAACATTCGCAAGGGCAGGCTTTGCAGGAAAGCCGGTTGGATCATTCCGAGTTCGACGCCGACAAAGCCGAAGAACAGCCCGCAAGCGGCGAGCGAAAAAGCGACCGCGTAACCAAACATCAGGAAGAGGATCAGCGACGCGAACATGATCGGCGCCATATTGGCGATCAGGAACTCATTCATTTCTTCACTCCCATCAATGCGGCGTCACGGGCAGAGACTTCTTTTTCCAGCAAGAACGCTGCCAGTTCTTCCTCGGGCGTCTTGGCGCCGAATTTCTTGCTCGGGTCAGGGATGCGCCCTTGTAGATAGGCGATGCGTTTGATCAGTTCGGACAAGGCTTGAACACCGAGCAGTAACATTCCTGCGGGGAGCAAGGCAAACACCGGCCAACGTATCAGTCCACCGGAGTTGGACGACATTTCCTGGGTGACGAAGGCGTTGATCACCAAGGGCATGGCCAGTTTGATGATGAAGCAAACGAAGGGCAACAGGAAAACGCAGATACCCACGATGTCGATCCAGATCTGAGTGCGCTTGGAGAAGCGGCCCGAAATCACATCGATCTTGACATGCTCCTGGCGCAGCAATGTGTAGCCGGCTGCCAGCATGAAAACAGCGGCAAAAAGATACCACTGGATTTCAAGGTAGGCGTTCGAACTCAGGTTGAAGGCCTTGCGGGAGATCGCGTTGGCGGTGCTGATCAATACCGCAGCCAGCACCAACCAGGCAACCCAGCGGCCTATGGCATTTGTCATTCGGTCGATCAGCGCCGAAATTTTCAGCAATTCATTCACGGTAGTCTCCTCGGTTCTTTTTGAAAATCCGGGCTGCGGTCAATGTGCCGCAATTCTTGTAAAACAGAAATCAGAGCTGGCAGGCGGCCGAATACAACTTGGTCGAACGCGCGCCAGAACGGCAAAAAGCCAGGATCGGCTTGGGCAATTTTTCGAGCAACAAGCCGAACAAGGCGATTTCTTCCGGCGATTGATAGGCCCCGTTTACCGGCAGGTGCCTGTACTCCAAGCCGGCTGCAATGGCTGCCGCCTCGATTTCCGCGCTGGCCGGTTGCTGCGGCCCGCCTTCGAGGTCGGGCCGGTTGTTGATGACGCTGCGAAAACCCGCTGCGGCGGCAGCGGCCATGGCTTCTGGCGCCAATTGTGGCGCCACAGCAAAATCCGGGCTGAGCATCTGGATCGGCAGGTTCATGCTGGGCTTTCAGCGGCTCAAGGCTTGTTTGACTGCAGCGGAGACCAGGGCCATTTCAGCCTTGCCGGCCAGCCTGGTTTTGACTGCGGCCATGACGCGGCCCATGTCGGCAGCATTGCTGGCACCGAGCTCGGCCACGATGGCAGCCACGGCAGCCTGGGTTTCTTCAGCATTCAAACGCTGCGGCAGATAGGCTTCCAGAACCGGCAGTTCGGCTGACTCCTTGTCCGCCAGATCCATGCGGCCGGCGGCAGTGAATTGGCTGATCGAGTCCTTGCGTTGCTTGATCAGGCGGTCAACGATGGCGATCAAGGCGGCATCATCGACGACCACACGCTCGTCCACTTCCTTTTGCTTTACCGCCGCCAGCAGCATGCGGATCGTCGTCAATTTATCGGCCTCGCGTGCGCGCATCGCGGCCTTCATGTCTTCGGTGATTCGGTCTTTCAAACTCATTGACAGTCTCCGTGGATCGAGGGGGAGGCGGACCTGTAATTTATCATCCCGGCAACGAAAAAACCCGCAACAGCGTCCTGTGCGGGTTTTTACTGATCATTTGCTGTTCCGGTTGGCGGCTATTCATTCCGCGCGAGAGAACTTTGTTCAGGGCTTCAAAGAATACGCGCCACTACAGCCATTCCCCTTGAACCCCAGAGCAGCAGGGAATCAGAACAGCTTTTTCGGCAGTTGCATGCTGCGAATGCGTTTGTAGTTGCGCTTGACGGCGGCTGCCTTCTTGCGCTTGCGCTCAGCCGTAGGCTTCTCATAGAACTCGCGGGCTCGCAAGTCGGTCAGCAAGCCAAGTTTCTCGATCGTGCGCTTGAAGCGGCGCAGTGCTACATCAAACGGTTCGTTCTCTTTGACGCGAATTGTGGTCATGAAAAAGTAATTCCTTCAATAAGCGCTCGGTGTTCGTTCATACAACTGGTCCAGAATATCGGTGAAAATTCTGAACTGATTGGCTGAAGCGGGTAATCCGGAGTCCGCTTCAAAAAATGTTGCGAATCGACGCGCAGGGGTTTGCCAGCAAAGAGGAAGAGTATAGCGGTTAAATCATGAGCTGGGCAAGCCGACCTGCATCGATCTTGCACAAGCTGCGGCGCTAGCCCAGGCCCATTGAAAGTTGTAGCCACCGAGCCAACCGGTGACATCCACCACTTCGCCGATGAAATACAGGCCTGGCATGCGCTTGCTCTCGAGCGTCTGTGAACTGAGTTCACGGGTATTGACGCCGCCGCGCATCACTTCGGCTTTGCGCCAGCCTTCGCTGCCGGTCGGGGTCAGCTGCCAGCATTGCAGATCTGCAGCGAGTTTGAGCAGATCACGGTCCTTGCACTCGGACATAGGGCGACTGCCGTCCATACTCAGCCGAGCCAGCCAGGCTTGTGCCAGGCGTTGCGGCAGCAAATCGCTCAATTCATTGCCCAGTTGTCGCCGTGAGCCCTGTTTGGCCGATTGAAGTCGTGCTTCAAGGTCGAGTTCGGGCGCCAGATCGATTTGCAGGGGCTGGCCCTCGTTCCAAAAGCTCGAGATCTGCAGGATCGCCGGACCGCTCAAACCCCGGTGGGTGAGCAGCAGGTCTTCGGCGAAACGTTCGCGTGACTTGCCCTGCCCGCAACTCACCACGACGGGCAGGGACAGGCCTGACAGGGCAGAAAAAGCTGACCAGGCTTCGGCATCAAAAGTCAGCGGCACCAGGGCTGGTCGCGGCGTGACGATGCCATGGCCGAAACGCTTGGCCAGTCGCAGCCCCCAGTCGCTGGCGCCAATTTTCGGGATCGACAAGCCGCCGGTGGCGATCACCAATCGCTGGGTCCTGATTTGGCCATGGCTGCTGTCGAGTTCGAATCCACCGCTTTCCAGGCTGCGAACATCGGCAACGCTGCAGGGCTGCCAGCGCTGCACAGCGCCGGCCTTGCATTCGTCCAGCAACATCTGGATGATCTGCTCGCTGGAGCCATCGCAAAACATTTGCCCTTTGTGTTTTTCATGGAAGGCGATGCCATGCTGGCGGACCAGGGCGATGAAATCCTGACTGCTGTAGCGGGCCAGAGCCGAGCGGCAAAAGGCCGGGTTGTCGGAAAGAAAATTGGCCGGCGAGACATCGCGGTTGGTGAAGTTGCAGCGACCGCCCCCAGAAATGCGGATTTTTTCGGCCAGCTTGTCGGCATGGTCGATCAGCAGGACTTGCAGGCCTTGCTGCCCGGCAATGCCGGCACAGAACAGGCCGGCTGCACCAGCGCCGACGACGACGAGATCGAAACTTTGCATTGTGTGAGCAGAATGGCACGCCGCTGCGGCGCAAGCCTGCATTGTCCGGCAGCAGTCAAGGTTGAGTTCTGTTGATTCAAGGATTGCAGCGAAACCTTGCCCAGCTTCTTCGATAACATGCGATGCTGGATCAACTTGGGGGTGATTGGCTGGCGCAACCGTCGGTCAGTTGATCCGGCGGGTCTATGCCGAATACAGTCGGTGCATCGCCTGTAGCAATCCGCCTGGGCTGGGTCGTTGTGCTTGATGTTGTCGAGGATCGATGAATAGTTCAGCTGATTCTGAAAATGAAGCAAAGCCTTTGCCAGGTAGTCTGGCGGGCTGGTTGCAGGGACAAACGCAGTTGCTGCCTGAGATAGTCACTGCCTTGTTGGCTGTGATCGGGCCGCTCAAAGCCATGGTTTCGATCAAATCCCTGACCACAGGGCGCTACGTTTGCGCCAATGATGACTTCAATCGCCTGCTTGCAAGCGAGGATGCCAGCCTCTTGGGCCGCACCGATAGCGAGTTGCTGCGGTCCGAAGATGCTGCAAGTCTGCGTCGTGTCGAACAATTGGTGGTGGCGCAAGGCCAGCCGATCACTTGTGAACACAAGCTGGAAATTGCTGGGCAGCGCCGTGTTTTCGAGGTGACCAGGGCGCTTCTGGGCAGTGAATTCCTGCTCGCGACCTGGCATGAGTGCACAAAAGAGCGGCAGCATCGGCTTGATCTAGAGCGCGCGCTGCAACAGATCGAACAGCAACAAAAAGCCTTGGTTGCAATCCAACGGGAGCAGTTGCAAAGCCGCAGCAACAGTGAATTGGCTGGGCATGAGTGGACGGCACAACTGAATCAGCAGCTGCGACGCGAAATCGATCTCTCGACACGTGAGCACCGCGAGTTCGCGCTGGCGATCATTGCACTCGACCCTTTGCCTGCGGAACTGCAACTATCTAAGGAATCCGCCCAGGAACTTGGGCTGGAGACCATGGGGCGCATCCTGCGCGACAACATCAGGGCAATGGATGCGGTCTGCCGCATCGGCGAGCGTTGTTTCGCCGTTCTCCTTTCGGGTGTCGGTTTGGCCACTGCACATGCCCGCATGGAGCAGTTGAGGCGGCATGGCGCTGCGCAGTTCATCGTCCTCGACGGTCGCGATCTGGGCCTCTCGCTGTCGATCGGCGTTGGCAGCTTCCCCCATACGGCGTCTTCGCAGGATGACTTGCTGTCGGCCTGCGAGGCGGCGGTCCAGCAGGCGCAGAGCCGTGGTGGCAAACAGGTGGTGCTGGCGGCGATTTCGTTCTGCGCTTGAACCAAGCCCTCAGCGCTGGTGCAGAACGGTCGTCATATTGCTGAAATTGCCCGCCTGCGGGTTGATAGCCTGCCCGGTCGGACAATTGTTCACGGCAGGAATCACCAGGAAATTCTGATTCGCCAGCGAGCCTGTGACCTGGGAATAACTGAGTGGATGTTCAGCATTGGAAATCTGTCCGTCACCGTTCAGGTCGGCGCTGTAGCGGCAGACCTTCCAGTCGCTGCCGCCGAGCGCAATCCCGTTGACGGAAAGTTGCCCTGACCAGATCTGCGGCTCGCCATTGCTGGGGTAAACGCTGCAGTAATAGCTGACATGGCCCTGTGCAGTCTCGGCTGAGTCGTCAAAGCATTCGGTGCTCGGCAGGGTTTGAGGGCCGCTAGGGGTCAGCAGCAATGCCATTTCCAGCGGCAAAACTCGGGATCCGTTAGGCAATTTATCCGGTGCAATCTGGCCCGGAAAACGTACAAATCCGCTGAGCAGATAGGCGCTGGTATTGTTCCGGCAATTGGCAAGGTCGGCAGCCGTCAGCGCCGCTGTGGTCATGTCTTGGCGCACCGGGCATCTGCCGGTGATGTTGCCCGTCAGGTTGTTGAAGATCCAGGCCACCATGGCCGTAGATTTTGGTTTAAAAACACTGCTCCTGTCGCCCAGATCCTTGGCGCTGAAGGGAATTGAGGGATGGCGCCCGGCCGGACCTTGCAAGGCCGTCGATGAAGGGGCGATACCCAGCGAGCCGCTCAATCCGGGGTCGGCGCGGGCGATCAAGCTGTCGATCGTTATGAATTGATCAGCGCCGCTCCGATCGTGCCAATGAACCTCGATCCGCACCGCTTTCTGCTGAGGTTCTGACCAGTCAGTCACCCGGCGGATCAAGCTGAAGGTAGCGTTGCTGTCCGGGTCGCCAGCGTCGAGATTGATGGCTTGCGGATCCTGGATTTCGGCATAAGACCAAGTTCCTGCCAGCGGATTTGCGCCAAGTGCCAGAACGGAATAAGCACGCAACTGCTCCATCTCCTGCTGTGCCAAATGCATGGCCTCACCGCGTTGTTTGGCGATGTCGGCACTGCTGCGCAGCTTGGCTTCCACCTCGACCATGGCCAACATTCCGAATGAGACGATGAGCAAGGCGACGAGGGCTTCGATCAAGCCAACGCCGGTCATGGCTGTGGCTGGCTTCAAGTGGCATGGCCGGGTCAAATCCATATCAGTTCCACCAGCTTCCGGGCACCCTGACGAAACTGCCAGCCTGTTTGTTCAAACGCTCGATCACCGGTTCGGCATATTGGATGTCGACTGTTCCGGCAAGGCGCAGATTGCCTTCGACCAGCAGGGCACCTTTCAAAAGGGAGCTTTGTGCGTTGTGCCAGACGAGGTTGCCTCTGACGTAGAGCAGGCCCGTCAGTTGCAAATCCCCGTCGATGGTCAAATCACCATTGACGACGATCAGCATCGGGTGCGAGGTCTGGCCGAGCAAACTGCTGGTCAGCAGGATGGGCCCTTCAACCCACACCAACTCGACTCCCTTGGCATAGGCCGCAGACAACTCAGGTCCGCAATCTGCCGGACATTCGACAATCCGCATTGCTGGTTGATCCCGGTACCTTGCCGGCGCCATGCCGAAATACATGGCGAACATCTCGTCTGCTGATTTGGCCGCAAAATCGGTATTGCCGATGATCAAGGCCAGTTCGACCGGAGAGCCTGGCGAGCTGTCCAATCTGGATTCAAGTAGTCCGCTGGCCATGCCGCCCGAGAGCAAGAGCAAACCGCTGTTGTGCAAACCCAGGCCCTCAGGCCCCAGGACTATCGAGCCTCTGACGGCCAAGGGCATGGTCGGCGGAATTTTCAGCGCACTGACCAGCGCGGCGCTGAGCAAGACCTTGTCGGTAGCCAGCGCAGCGTCGACAGCGCTCGATGGGTTGTCGCACTCGGTCGCCGAACTGCTCGAACAACCCAGCGACACGATGCGGATCACCCCGGCGCGATCGACTGACTCAAAGCTGATGCGAAATCCCGGTTGTAACTGCTCCGTCGCGACGATCGGCGCTGCCCAGCCAGTTGCTGGGCAACTGCAGACCCAGGCCTCCTGACGAATGCATCCGGCAACGGTCTCGGCGACATAGTTCGGGCTGATCATGCCGGAAGATGCGTCGATCACCACATAGCGTTGCCGGAAACTGCTCACCGACGCCTCGCTGGCCTGGCATGCTGCATCGACATGAATACCGTTAAGCATGCCCAGCGTCCATTCAATGCCGCCATCGGCGGCTTCCATCGCCACGCCAGCGCGGTAATGGTTGTTGGCAATGCGCAGCTCGAACAGCAGGTTCCGGTTCGCATAAATCGTCGTCATCGCCATCACGCAAAACAGCAGCATCACCGCTAGAAGAGTGATGGCGCCACGCTGCCGCCCATGCAATCGAAATAGCCTCTTCATGGTCAGCAACTGCCCTTGATCAAGTCGTTGCGCAGCTTGCTGCTGAGGGTCAGTCGGCGCAGCAACGCGGGGTCATTCGTCGCGCGCCCGGTCAAGCTGACATCGAAGCGGCGCATTTGCAAATGCGGTGGACAAGACAGGTTGCCGGCCGCACATGGGCTGTTGCAGTAATCATCCAGGGTCAATTCCTGAACGTTCAATCGCACATTGAATCCGGTGATGGTCAAGGTGCTTTTGTCGGTCAAGGGTTGCCATGAGTTGCCAAGTCGGAGTTTCAGAATTCCGCTCTCGAGCATGAAGCCGAACTGTTCGCGACCAGCGTCGAGCAAATTGTCTTCAGGATTTACTGCATCTGCGCGCGAATAGCTGTACTCGACGCTGTTGCTGTCCTGGGCGTTGGCAGGCAAGGTGGCTGCATAGACATTGTTCAGCGGCGCCGTGGCACCATCAGCCCAGACGCCTTTTTGTGCCATCGACCAGTAGCCGGCTCTGCGCAATTCGCGCAATAACAAATCGGCGACTGCGCGCAAGTCCTGCTGCAACTGGGCTTCCAGCATCAAACGGTGATGCTCGGCAAGCTGCCTGACAAGCATGACGCTGGCCCCAGTCGCAACGATCAGTCCGACAGTGACGCCGATCATCAGCTCGATCAGCCCGATGCCCCGTTGCGTGGAATTCGGCCAGCTCATTGGGGCCAGCAGTGCCTGCTGCTGTCGGCATATTTGCTGTTCCTGGCCGAATAGCTGATGCTGCCGCCTTGCAGGCTCAGCGACAGTTCTGCACATTCACTGTCGCGGCTCTGTGCGCTGCCACTCATTGGGGTAGCGCGAACGATGAAACCGGTGCTGAAACTGGCAGGATTCCCCAAACCCGACAAGCTCAAGCTATAAAGCTTTGCCGGTGAATTCGGCGCCAGTTGCAGGTCCGAGAGCGCCGCAGCGTAGCTGCTGCGGTTGCTGCGCCACCGCTCCTGGGCCTGCAGGACAGCGCTCAAGGCATTGATGGCGTCAACCCTCCTGCCCTTGATCAACTGGTTTTGATAAGCGGGCAGGGCGATCGCGGCAAGCAGCCCCGAGATCAGCATCACCAGCATCACCTCGATCAGCGTGAAGCCTGTGCCTGCAACTGGCCAAGTTGATTGGCCGCGCGTTGGACGTCTGTTTGCTCGCATCGATGTTTCCCGGCTTGTGGAAAATTGCTTCAAACGGCAGGATCGGGGCGCCGGCCATTGGCAATAAGCATGCAGCGAGCCAGGAAATAAAAATTGCGGTCAACACAAGGGCAATAATGGCGTCCAGCTTTGCTGGGAGCACAAAATCCAATCCAGCCGATCCAACGGAGCCAGTCATGACAACCAAAAACCTCGTTTCTTCGGCCTTTGCCGCCGCCATGTCCCTCGGTCTGATAGGCCAAGTCTCAGCTCATGACGCCGCACAGGAAAAAGATGGCCGCGAAAAATGCTACGGCATCGTTAAAGCGGGCCAGAACGATTGCTCGAACCTGGGCGGCAGTCATTCTTGCGCTGGGCAGGCCAAGACTGACAAGGCGCCGACGGAATGGAAATATGTGGCCAAGGGCAGTTGCAAGTCCCTGGGCGGTCTGAGCAGCGTCGAGGCCCAAGCCAAGCTGAAGCGCTGAGCCTGGCCGAATCCACTAGACAGTTGAGCGGTGCTGCCAAGGGGCAGTTGATGGGGATATGCAGCGATGAGCAGGATTTTGTTGACCGGTTTCGAACCCTTTGGCGGCGAGCAGATCAATCCGTCCTGGGAGGTCGCCAAGGCCCTCGATGGCCAGAAAATCGATGGCGTCAACATAATTGCCAAGATGCTGCCCTGCGCCTTTGGCGAGGCCTTGAAGGTCTTGCAGCAGTCCCTCGATGAACTCAACCCGGTGCTCGTTCTGGCGCTGGGTCAAGCGGGCGGACGCAGCGACTTTTCAATCGAACGGATCGCCATCAATATCGACGACGCCAGGATCGCCGATAACGCCGGTGCCCAGCCGATCGATCAGCAGGTTGTCGACGGTGCCCCAGCAGCTTATTTCTCGACCTTGCCAATCAAGACGATGGTGGCCGGGCTGCGGGCCGCAGGTCATCCTGCCAGCGTGTCACAGACTGCCGGTACCTTTGTCTGCAACCATGTTTTCTTCGGTTTGCAGCATGCCTTGCATGGCAGCGGTGTGCGCAGCGGCTTCATGCATCTGCCCTTGCTGCCTGCCCAGGCGGCCAAGCTGGCAGGCCAGCCCAGCATGGCGCTGGACCAGATGCTGGCGGGCGTGCGTCTGGCGCTTGAACTGGCATGGCGGATGGTGGCCGATCGGCGCGAAAGCGCCGGCACGATCTCTTGACAATGGTCGGCATTGGCTGGCGCCAGCCGCATTATCAACAGCTGCTCGAGTTGTTGCCGGCGGTGGATTTTGTCGAAGTCCATTCGGAAAATTTCTTTGCGCCCGGCGGGGCATCGTTGCAGTTGCTGAAAGCCTGCCGTGAGCAATATCCGGTCAGTCTGCATGGCGTCGGGTTGTCGCTGGGTTCGGCCTGCGGTCTCGACCGATGGCATCTGGACCGGCTGGCTGGGTTGGTCGAGCTTGTGCAGCCTCTGTGCGTCTCGGATCATGCGAGTTTTTCCCGTATTCAGGCGGGGGATGCTGCGATCCATGGCAACGATCTGTTGCCGATTCCCTTCAGTTCGGCCTGCCTCGACCTGATGGTGTCTCATGTCCAGCAAGTGCAGGAGCGGCTTGGCCGCCAGATCCTGGTCGAGAACATCAGTGCCTACCTGGCCTGGGATGACTGCGAACAAATGTCCGAGCCCGAGTTCTTCAATCAGCTGACGAGGCGCAGCGGTTGCGGCCTGCTGCTCGACGTCAATAACCTGGTCGTCAATGCCCGCAACCAGGGCGCTGACCGCGATGCGGCGCTGCGGCAGGCCTGTGGATGGATAGACCAGTTGCGCAGCGATTGCGTCGGCGAGATCCATCTGGCGGGCCACGCTGAACTGCCGGGCATCGTTATCGACGACCATGGCAGCAAGGTGCCGGATCTGGTCTGGCAGGTCTATGCCCATGCCTTGAAGACCTGCGGTTCGGTACCAAGCCTGATCGAATGGGATACCGCCATCCCGGCCTTGGAAGTTCTGCTGGCTGAAGCCAACAAGGCCAGGCTGCTGCAGGTGGCAGGATGAGCGGGCGTCTGGCGACGCGTCAGCGGGCGCTGCTGGCAGCGCTGAGCGGCGCGTCCAGGCCCGTCGGTATCGTGCCGCTGACTGCAGTCGAGTTGCAGCGTGGGCTGCAGGCTTACCAAGTCAACGCGCAGGTCTTGTCTGAACGGGCTTTGGCTGCGGTCTACCCGAAGGTCCTGCTGATCATCGGTGAAGCATCGTTCCGGGACATGGCCTGGGCATTCTGGCGCCATCAGCCGCCGCAGCAAGCCGATCTGGGCGGCTGGGGTGAATTGCTGGCAAGTTTTTTGGCTGCGCAGGACGAAATGGATGACTGGCTCTGCGATCTGGCAAGACTTGAATGGTCGGCGCATCTGGCCTTGCGCGCTGCTGACCTGGCGTTTGACCCTGCGTCGCTCAATTTGCTGGCAAGTCAGGATCCGGCGCAGTTGCGCTTGCAATTGTCAGCGGGGTTGAGCCTGCTGCAGGTACGGGCCGAGGCCTGGTCGATTTGGTCGGGCAAAGCTGGCCGCGAATCTTCAGAAACGGTCGTTCCGGTCTTACTTTGGCGCCAGCGCTGGGGCGTCCAGGGGCGGCGGCTGAGTCAAGGTGATTCGCAGTTGCTGCAAGCGCTGATCGATGGCCGGATGCTTGAAGCAGCGCTGCAACAGGCCTTGGCGTTCGATGCCGGGTTTGATTTTTCGGCCTGGCTGCAAACCGCGCTGCGCGAGGGCTGGCTGCAGGGCGCAGCCCTGGTTACTCCTGCGGCTTGAAGCTGATCACCAGCAGCGCTGGCACGCGGCCATCGACATCGCGCGGCAGCAATTCGGTCTTGTCGATTGCACGCAGCACGGCTTTGTCCCATTCGGCATCGCCGCTGGGCTTGAGCAGCTTGCGCGAGATGATGGTGCCATCGGGTGCTGTGCGCACTTCGACTTCGGCCACCGGGTTACCGCTGCCACTTTCGGTGTAGATGATGTTGGGGCGGATGCGGGCCTTGATGCGGCCGCCATAGCTGGCGCTGGGCCCTGAGCTCTGCAGCGCATTGCCGGTGGCATTGGCGCCGCCGCTCGCACCGGCCATGCCCTGGATGCGGCGCAAATTGTCCTGGCGCTGCGCGGCTAGTTTCGCGTCGGCTTTGGCCTGCAATTTGGCCTCGGCTTCCTTGGCCAGTTTGTCTTGCTTTTCTTGTTTGAGCTTGGCATCAAGCTTGTCTTGCTTGATCTTGGCCTGCTTTTCGCGCTCGGCGGCCTGTTCCTTCAAGGCGGCTTTCTTGCGCGCTGCCTCGAGTTCTGCCAGGCGCAAGGTCTCGCGCTTTTTTTCATCGCGTGCTTTGGCGATCGCGATGTCGGCATCGCGCAAGGCCTGCAGGTCTTCAACCGGCGCTGGCTTGGGCAAGGGCAAGGGTTCGGCTTCAGGCGGCGCGGGTGGCGGCAGCTCTTCGCGAGGTGCTGCGGCCTGCGGCACAGCTGACCATAACTCGGCCTCGAAGGCGGGCAATGGATCGGTGCGCCAGCTGACCCCGGCGCTCAATGCTGCCAACAGCAAGCCATGGGCCGCAATCGCAAACAGCAGACCGCGGGCCATCCCCGGCGCATTTGGCGGCAGCAAGGGCCCGGCATCACGGAGGGAGTTCGCAGTCATCGCTGTTCGGAATTCGCCTAGTCGTCAGTTGCCGGCAGCCGCGCCATTGCGTACCGCCAGGCCGACCCGCTGTATCCCTGCCGACTGCAAAGAATCCATCACCTTGACCACCGCCTCGTATTTAACGTTGCGGTCGGCGGAGATGATGACTGGTGTCGTCGCTTCGCCTGCCTGCGCTAGCCTGGCCTGCTCGGCCAGACGGCTCAGCGGCAGCGGCACGGGCTCTTCCTTGTCGAATTTCAGCTTGATTTTTTCATCTGCACCGACGATCACATTGATCACATGTTCAGGTTGGGCTCGGCTCTTGCCGACGCTGGGCAGGTCGACGACGCCGGTGGTGATCAGCGGCGCACTGATCATGAAGATGATCAACAGGACCAGCATCACGTCGATGAAGGGCACCATATTGATCTCGTTGATCGTGCGGCGGCGGCGTGCGCCGCGGTTGCTGATGGCCGCCATGACTCAGACCGTCGCGCTGCGTTGCAGGATGTTGGAGAACTCCTCGATGAAGGACTCCAGCGTGATCGCGCTGCGGTCGATCTGGCGCGCGAAGCGGTTGTAGGCCAGCACTGCAGGGATGGCGGCAAACAGGCCGATGGCGGTTGCGACCAGGGCCTCGGCGATGCCGGGGGCGACGGTGGCCAGTGTGACCTGCTGCAAATTGGACAGGCCGACAAAGGCATGCATGATGCCCCAGATGGTGCCGAACAGCCCGACATAGGGCGAGACTGAGCCGACCGAGGCGAGGAAGGACAACTGGCTTTCCATCACGTCCATTTCGCGCTGGAAACTGGCCCGCATGGCTCGGCGCGCGCCGTCAAGCAGGGCGCCCGATTCAGTGACGCGGCGTTCACGCAGCTTCAGGAATTCGCGCATGCCGGAAACGAAAATGCGCTCCAGCGGTGCGCCGTTTTCACGTCTGGACACAGTGCCGTAGAGATCGTTGAGGTTCTTGCCCGACCAGAACTCCTGCTCGAAAGCTTCATTGCCGCTTTTGATGCGCGAGATCGAAATCAGCTTGCTGAAAATCACGCTCCAACTCGCCAGCGAGACCGCCAGCAGGCAGGCAATCACCATTTGTACGGGCAGGCTGGCATGCAGGATCAGCGCGACGATGGAAAGGTCTTGGTTCATGGCTGTTTCGCTTGTAGGGCTGCCATCAAGGCGGCTGGAATACGGTTTGGTTTGAAATCGAGTTGGCTGCTGCTTTGCACGCAGCCGATGCGGATCTGTCCTTCAGCCAGCAGGCGCTCGCCGCACCGCGCCTGCTGAAACAAGTTCATGCTGGCCCGGCCGATGTCGCGCGGCTCGACGCTGATTTGCAGCAGGTCGTCAAGCCTTGCCGGTTTGAGATAGCGTACATCGGTGTGGCTGACGATGAACATCACCCCGTCCTGCATGCGCATCGACTGCTGTTCGAAGCCCAGGCTACGCAGCCATTCTGTGCGTGCGCGCTCGAAGAACTTCAGATAGTTGGCATAGAACACGACGCCGCCAGCATCGGTGTCCTCCCAGTAGACGCGCAATTGATGGGTGAAGGCCGTCATCATCGGTGCAGGGCAACCGCCAATCGGCGCACGGCTTCTTGCAGATCGTCCAGGCTGCTGGCGAAGGAAAGCCGTAGCCAGCGTTCGCTGCCTGCGCGGCCGAAATCACGGCCTGGCGTCAGCGCCAACTGGCTGCTCTGCATCAGGTCGAAGGCAAATTGCCAGCTATCAGTGCAGAAATCCGAGCAGTCTATCCAGACATAAAATGCCCCGTCCGGCGTGACCGGCACTTTCAATCCCAATGCCTGCAAGGCCGGCACGATGTAATCACGACGCTCGCGAAAGGCCTGTCGGCGCTGTTCATATTCGGCCATCGAGGCGGGCTCAAAGCAGGCCAGCGCCGCATATTGGGCAATGCTTGAGGCGCAGATGAACAGGTTCTGGGTCAGTTTCTCGACCGGGGCCACCAGTTCCGGCGGCAGCACCAGCCAACCGAGGCGCCAACCGGTCATGCCGAAATATTTGGAAAAACTGTTCACCGAAATCACATCGTCGCCAAACTCCAGCGCACTGCGCTCGAAACGCGCGTCATAGCTGAGGCCGAGATAGATTTCATCGACGATGGTGACGCCGCCGCGCGCGCGAACCGCTTCAACGATGGCCTGCATTTCCTGCGGTGCGATCGAAGTGCCGGTCGGGTTGCTGGGCGAAGCCAGCAGCACGCCGCGGGTGGCCGGATTCCAGGCGGCGCAGACCTGGGCACTGCCGGGCTGGAAGCGCTGCTCAGGCCCGGCCGGCAGCAGCACGGCCTGCGCATCGGTGGCAGCGACAAAATGCCGGTTGCAGGGATAGCAGGGGTCAGGCATCAACACCTCGTCGTCGCGCTCGAACAAGGCCAAGCAGGCGAGTTGCAGCGCCGCCGATGCGCCGGCGGTGATGACGATGCGGTCAGCGGCGATGTCGAGCTCGAAACGTTGCCGATACCAGCCCGAGACTGCCCGACGCAGCGCCGGCAAGCCAGTGGCCGGCAGATACTGGGTGCTGCCGGCATCGATGCAATCGCGCGCAGCTTGCTGAACTGCGGCGGGTGCGACAAAGTCAGGCTCGCCGATGTTCAGGTAGAGCATGCGCTGGCCACCCAGGGCTGGGTCGCAAACCGCCGTGCGCGCCATTTCAGCCGCAGCCTTGGCGCATTCCATGACGTAGAAGGGCTCGATCTGGTCGAGCCGCCCGGCCAGCTTCATCGGGCTGATTTTTTTGCCGAATTGCGCGCAGCCACTTCCAGCGGCCGCATATCGCCAGCCGTTCGGTCGAGCACGCCGTTGACATATTTATGTCCGTCGGTGCCACCAAATGATTTGGCCAGCTCGACGGCCTCATTGATCACCACCCGGTAGGGAATGTCGACGCAATGCTTCAGTTCGTAGGCGCCGATCATCAGCACACCATGTTCGATCGGTGACAGTTCGGTGGTCTTGCGGTCGACATGACGCGACAACATGCTGTCAAGGTCCGCAGCTTCCATGATGCAGCCGTTCAGCAAGGCGTCGTAATGGGCCCGGTCGACCTTGTTGAACCCTTCCTGTTCATGCATATGGGCGTCGATGGTGGCGACATCGTCACCGGTGATCAGCCATTGATAAAGACCTTGCAAAGCGCTTTCGCGCGAGCGACGGCGAGCCGATTTCGGTTGCGCTCGCGGCGCCTTCTCGGCTGAGGGAGAGGTGACGCTGTCGTTGGTGATCACTGCAGTTCTTCCATTAAATTTGCCATTTCGACCGCCACGCGGGCTGCGTCGCGACCTTTGTCCTCGGCGCGTGCCCAGGCTTGCGCTTCATTTTCCACCGTCAAAATGGCGTTGGCGATGGGTATCTGATGGTCCAGCGACAGGCGCGTGACGGCCGCGCCGCTTTCGTTGGCGACCAACTCGAAGTGATAGGTTTCGCCGCGGATGATGCAGCCGAGCGCCACCAGCGCGTCATAGTCTTCGCTCTCGGCCAAGGCATTCAATGCCAACGCCACTTCCAATGCGCCGGGTACGGTAACCAGGCGGATATGTTGTTCGGCCACGCCAAGCCGCAGCAGCTCGGCCTGGCAGGCTTCGGCCAGGCGGCAGGTAATGTCATGGTTGAAGCGCGCTTGCACGATGCCGATGCGCAGGTCTTGGCCATTCAATGAGGTTTGCGGAGCTTGCCCCTGCTCGGATCCTTGCATCGCAGTCCTCAGTTCGTTGGCTCGGGAGATTTGAAGCCGGTAACGTCGAGTCCATAGCCGGTCATGCTTGGCATGCGGCGCGGACTGCCCAGAAGCCGCATCCGGTGCACGCCGAGTTCGCGCAGGATCTGCGCGCCGACGCCGTAAGTACGCAGGTCCATCATGCGCGGCTGGATTTCAGGTGGCGACTGCACTGGAACGGTTTGCAAGCGGCTCAGCAAAGAGTCGGCTTCATCGCTGCAATTGAGCAGCACCGCCACGCCTTGCGGCGCTTTCTTGATTTCGGCCAAGGCGGCAGGCAGGGGCCAGGAATGTCCGCCGGATCCGCTGTCGAGCAGGTCCAGCACCGACAAGGGTTCGTGCACCCGCACCAGCACCTCATCGCCGTCATTCCATTGACCATGGGTCAAGGCCATGTGGATCGCGCCGGTGCGATCGCTGAAAACAGTGCAATCAAACTCGCCTTGGGCGGTCTGCAGCTTGCGCTGGGACTCGCGCTTGATCAGCGACTCATTGCGGCTGCGATGCTCGATCAGATCGGCAATCGTGCCGATCTTGAGGCCATGCTCTTTGGCGAACAGCACCAGGTCAGGCAGCCTGGCCATCGTGCCGTCGTCATTCATGATCTCGCAGATCACTGCGGCTGGCTCAAGCCCGGCCATGCGGGCGAAATCGCAGCCGGCTTCGGTATGGCCGGCGCGCATCAGCACCCCGCCTTCCTGTGCTTGCAAGGGAAAGATATGCCCGGGTTGCACCAGGTCACGCGCGACCGCGTGGCGAGCCACCGCAGCCTGCACGGTGCGGGCCCGGTCAGCGGCTGAAATTCCGGTGGTCACGCCGGTAGCTGCCTCGATCGAGACGGTGAAAGCGGTGCCATGTTTGGTGCCGTTGCGGATCGCCATCGGTGGCAATTGCAGCCGCTCGCAGCGTTCGCGTGTCAAGGTCAGACAGATCAGGCCTCGGCCGAATCTGGCCATGAAATTGATGGCTTCAGGCGTCACATGGTCGGCCGCCATGACAAGGTCGCCTTCGTTTTCGCGATCTTCTTCGTCGACCAGAATAACCATTCGACCGGCTGCCAGTTCGGCAACCAGCTCGGATACAGGGGATATGGGCATAACTTCGATTGTAAGTGGGCGCCGCAGCAGCCCTTTGAATGCAAACTCAGCGAGGACGTAAACGCAAGCGCAGGTCTTGGCCGATCAACTGGCAGTCATTCCATTGCCATTGCAGTGCGTCCTGCAAGGATTCCAACGGCCCGAAGGCTGCCATTTCGCGGCCCAGGCCGAGCAGTTTCGGTGCCAGATAGATCAGCAACTCGTCGACCAGACCTTCGCGCAGCAGCGAACCATTGAGCTTGTGACCGGCCTCGACATGCAACTCGTTGATTTCGCGCCGGCCCAGATCAGCCATCACCGCAGCCAGATCGACCTTGCCCTGCGCGCCGGGCAGGCAACAAAGTTCTGCGCCAACGCCTCGCAAAGCCGCGGCTTTGGCGCCCTCGGGCTTGACCGCGCAATAAATCAGCGTCCGGCCCGGAGGCGCCAGCAGGCGCGCGTCGCTGGAGGTTTCAAGTTTCGAATCAATCACGACACGCAGCGGTTGCAGCGCTGTCTCGACCAGGCGCACGTCGAGCCTTGGGTTGTCGTCGCGCAAGGTGCCGATGCCGGTCATGACGGCGCCGGCGCGTTTGCGCCAGTCATGTCCATCGCGCCTTGCAGCTTCGCCGGTGATCCATTGGCTGGCGCCGTTGGTCAGGGCGGTTCGGCCGTCCAGCGAAGCGGCAATCTTCAGGCGCAAGAAAGGCCGGCCACGCTGCATGCGCGAGAAAAATCCGATATTCAACTGTTGGGCTTCTTCAGCCAGCAGGCCGGTCTCGGTGATGATGCCGGCAGCGTGAAGTCTGGCCATGCCTGCGCCACTGACCAGGGGGTTGGGGTCGGTGATCGCGGCGACAACGCGCAGCAGGCCGGCCGCGATCAGCGCATCGCAGCAGGGCGGTGTCCGGCCATGATGGGCGCAAGGCTCCAGTGTCACGTAGGCGGAGGCGCCTTGCAGCGAAGCGCCGCGCTTTCGAGCGTCCTGCAAGGCCATCACCTCGGCATGGGCATGGCCGCTGGCCTGGGTATGGCCGCAGCCGATGACTGCACCATCCGCTGCCACGATCACGCAGCCGACTCTCGGGTTGGGGTCGGACAAACCAATCGCCAGACCGGCCAATGCCAGGGCATGCTGCATCGCGCTGAGATCGCTGGCGTGATGCGTCGGCAGGGTTGCGGTCACTGCTTGCATGGCGATCAGGCGGTCAAACCCTTGTAAAGCATATAGCCGGCGATCAAGAACAGCAGGCAGGCAAAGGCCCGCTTCAGTTGCGAGACGTCCATTGCATGGGCTGTTCTTGCGCCGATCGGCGCCATCAGCACGCTGGTCGAAGAAATGACCAGCAAGGCCGGCAGATAGAGAAAGCCAAACGCATAGGGTATGGTCTCAGGCAATGACCAGCCGCCGATGACATAGCCCAAGGTGTTGGCCAAAGCGACCGGAAAACCGATGGCAGCACTGGTCGCAACCGCGCTGTGCATCGACACATTGCCCCGCGTCATGAAGGGCACCGACATGAAAGCGCCGCCGGCACCGACCAAGCCTGACAACATCCCGATGCCAACCCCGGCGCTGATCTGTCCCGCGGCGCCGGGCATCTCCCGCCCCGGCTTGGGCTTCTTGCTGCGCAGCATCTGAACGGCCGAAAAGCCGACGAAACCGGCAAAAATGAAGGCCAGCGAATTACCTTTGACGATGGAAAAAATCCCTGCGCCGGAAAGCAGACCACCGATGACCAAGCCCGGCGCCATGCCTCGCACCAGATCCCAGCGCACCGCGCCGCGCTTGTGATGCGCGCGCAAACTGGACAGGGAGGTGAACATCACGCTGGCCATCGCTGTGGCAATTGCCATCTTCACCGCCATACCGGCGTCGACGCCGCGGTGCGACATGATCAGCGTCAGAAATGGCACCATCATCATGCCGCCGCCGATGCCCAGCAAGCCCGCCAAGAAGCCCGCGACCAAGCCCAAGGTCAGCAATTCAAGAATCAGGAGAGGATCAAAGCTCAAGGCGGCTCCAGCAGCAGTGGTAAGCGGCCAATCAGACTTGCTGACTGACAAGATCGACAGGCGCTCGAGCGGATCGAGAAGGGTGTCCACCGCAGACCGTGAGTCGCATTCCTGAACCGGGGGTTCAGGTGGGCGAGGTCAGCACAGGCTTCGGGTTCATCTGACGCGAGATGCTCACACCAGCCTGGCGATATTCCAAGCCCTTGCTCATAGAGCATTGGTTCAAGGAAATATAAAACTCACGCGAGAGCAGTGGACGAGATGATTCTAAGCTTGCTCAGGCTCAATCGAGCCGATCAGAGTAATTGACCGTCGTGGCCAAGGGCTTCGTCAAGCCGGCGTATCAGTCCGTCCAATTCCGGCAGGTTGTTGCTCTGCAAGCTCAGGTTGGTGGACTGTTTTTGCTCCGGCTCAGCCAGTTGATAGGCCAGGTTCAAGGCCGCCAGGACGGCGATCCGTTCCCGCGCCTTGATCTTGCCGGCATCGCGTATCGCGCTCATTTCTCGATCGACCTGGCCGACTGCCTGGGTCAACGCCGCTTCGCCGCCGTCGGGGCAACCGAGCAGATAGCTCTGCCCCAGGATGGTCACTTCCATTTGTTTCATGGCAGGGTCTTTCCTGTTTCGCCCGCAGCGGGCAGGCGCAGCAGCAAGGCGTCGATGCGGGCGCGGGCAGCATTCAGGCGTGAGCGCAGATTGTCTCGTTCATGCTCGAGGCTTTGCACCTGCTCATGCAGCAGGGCATTGGTTCGTTTCAGTTCATCATGGCGAAGCAGCAGGCGCTCTACGCGGTCGATCAGGTCGGCAAGGCTAGGCATGGCGGGCTCTTTTGGCAATCGGCAATTGTAGGCGGCGACCGTGATCGCAGAATTCGGCCACTTTGCACTGGGCGCAGAGCGGTTGCCGTGCCTTGCAGACATAACGTCCATGCAGGATCAGCCAGTGATGTGCGTCGACGAGAAACTCCGTCGGAATGCGCTTGAGCAAGGCTTTCTCGACCGCCAAGGGGGTCTTGCCTGTCGCCAGTCCAGTGCGGTTACCGACCCGGAAGAGATGGGTGTCGACGGCCATCGTCGGTTCGCCGAAAGCGCAGTTGAGCACCACATTGGCAGTCTTGCGCCCCACGCCGGGCAAGGCCTCGAGTGTCTCGCGCGTGCGCGGTACCTGCCCGCCATGCCATTCAATCAGCATTCCGCAGGTGGCGATCAAATGCCGGGCCTTGCTGCGGAACAGGCCGATGGTGCGGATCTGCTCGATCAGTCCTTGCTCTCCGAGGGCCAGCATCTGCTGCGGGGTATGGGCCAGCAAGAACAAGCGCCGGGTCGCCTTGTTGACGCTGACGTCGGTGGCCTGCGCCGACAGCAACACCGCGACCAGCAATTCGAACACGCTGGCATATTCAAGCTCGGTCTGTGGCGCCGGGTTGGCAGCGCGCAGAGTTTGAAAGAAGCCAAGAATTTTTTGCTTGTTCATGAATCGCGATTGTCACCGCTCTGACCGGGAACTTTGGCAATCCCGCCGATACTTCAGCCCATGAGCGAATCGAATCAATCGGCCAAGTCAGCCGTCAGGCCCTGGATCTATGTGCTGGCGCTGGCCTTGCTGCTGCGCCTTTTGAGCCTGGCTGCAACGCCGCTGACCGACCATACCGAGGCACGCTATGCCGAGATCGCCCGCCTGATGCTGCAGTTGGGCGACTGGATCAGCCCGCATATCACGCCGACCGAGTTGTTCTGGGCCAAGCCGCCCTTGTCGACCTGGAGTCAGGCGCTGTCGATGCAGATTTTCGGCGTCAGCGAATGGGCTGCGCGCCTGCCAGCAGTCGGCTGGAGCGCGGCAGCCTTGGCCGCTCTCGCCTGGATGCTGGCCGGCACGCTGCCGCGACTGCAGATCTGGGCGGTGCTTTCAGTCCTGGCCTTGAGTCCGCTGTTTTTCATCAGTGCTGGCGCGGTGATGACTGACGCAACCTTGATCGCCTGCGTGATGCTGGTGCACGCTTCATGGTGGCGAATCCTGCATTCGGCAGATACCGAACGCCGGCGATTTGCCCGCTGGCTGGCCTTCGGTATGGGGCTGGCGCTGCTGACCAAGGGGCCGGCAGCCGCCGTGCTGGCCCTGCTGCCGATCCTGCTGCATGCGGGCTGGCGTCACCATTGGCCAGTCGTGGTGGCGCTGCTGCGCGACTTCTGGGTCTGGCTGATCTGCCTGGCTGTGGCGGTGCCCTGGTATTGGGTGGCCGAAATGAAGACGCCGGGTTTCATCAGCTATTTCGTGCTCGGCGAGCATGTGATGCGCTTCTTGCAACCGGGCTGGCAGGGCGACCGTTACGGCTTTGCCCATGCCCAGCCGTTCGGCATGATCTGGGCTTACACCCTGCTGGCGGGATTGCCGGCGATGCTGCTGCTGCTGCGTGCTCCCTGGTTGCGCTTCAAACAGGGCGCAGGAGCGCTGAGTGCTCAGTACCGCAAGGTGGGCGGCAGTGAACTGGCCTGCTATGCGCTATGCATCACCCTGGCGCCCTTGCTGCTGTTCACTGCAGCGAGAAATATCATCTGGACCTATGCGCTGACCGCCTTGCCGGGTCTGGCCATCCTGGCCGTATGCATCTTGCCTGCCGCCAGCCTGGCGCAGGTCAGGTCCTGGGGCCTGGCGATGATCTTGTTGCTGGTTTACGGCTGGGTCTTCTTCTTCAAGGCGCCGCAGGTCGGGGCCGGACATTCAGACCTGCCGCTGATCGA